>NZ_JAHBDR010000112.1:0-16875 GCF_019956575.1 Pseudomonas sp. A-R-19 | reverse complement strand
GATGACCTCAGCCAAAGCCACCCCCAAACGAAACCCCCGAGCCTCCTGATACAACGCCGACCGATAACAAGCCACCGCCTGATCATACGAATCAAACTCGATCACCACACTGCGCTGCGGCGTCGACCGCCCTTCCATCGCCTCGCTACGCCCACCCCGAGCCAGAACCCGACCGCCATACAACGCAAACGCCTGCGGCGCCCGCCGAGTGTATTGGCTGTATTGATCAGCATCAGTGACATCCACATGAGCAATCCAGTACGCCTTCATAGTGACCTCCCGGTTAGTTTTGTATTATGGTATACCAGATTACCCATTCAACAAACACCGAGACTCCAGCATGGCCTTCAACAGCATCGAAGAAATCATCGAAGATTACCGCCTCGGCAAAATGGTCCTGCTGGTCGACGATGAAGACCGGGAAAACGAAGGCGACCTGTTGCTGGCCGCCGACTGCTGCACACCCGAGGCGATCAGCTTCATGGCCCGCGAAGCCCGCGGCCTGATCTGCCTGACCCTGACCGACGAACACTGCAAGCGCCTGGGCCTGGAACAGATGGTGCCAAGCAACGGCAGCGTGTTCAGCACCGCCTTCACCGTGTCCATCGAGGCCGCCGTCGGTGTCACCACCGGCATCTCCGCAGCAGACCGTGCCTGCACCGTGGCCGCTGCCGTCGCCGCCAACGCCGGTCCTGCCGACATCGTGCAACCGGGCCACATCTTCCCGTTGCGCGCCCGCGAAGGCGGCGTGCTGACCCGCGCCGGCCACACCGAAGCCGGCTGCGACCTGGCACGTTTGGCCGGCCATACGCCCGCCTCGGTGATCGTCGAAGTAATGAACGACGACGGCACCATGGCCCGCCGCCCGGACCTGGAAGTGTTCGCGCGCAGGCACGGGATCAGGATCGGCACCATCGCCGACCTGATCCACTATCGCCTGAGCACCGAACACACCATCGTGCGCATCGGTGAGCGTGACCTGCCGACCGTGCATGGCACCTTTCGTCTGATCACCTTTGAGGATCGCATCGAAGGCGGTGTCCACATGGCCATGGTCATGGGCGATCTGCGCCGCGAGCAACCGACGCTGGTGCGCGTGCATGTGATCGATCCATTGCGCGACCTGGTCGGGGCCGAGTACAGCGGGCCGAGCAACTGGACGCTGTGGGCCGCGTTGCAGCGTGTCGCCGCCGAAGGCCACGGCGTGGTGGTGGTGCTGGCCAACCACGAATCCTCGCAGGCCTTGCTCGAGCGTGTGCCGCAATTGACTCAACCACCACGGCAGTTCAGCCGTTCGCAGTCGCGGATTTATTCGGAAGTGGGCACCGGCGCGCAGATCTTGCAAAACCTCGGCGTCGGCAAGCTACGCCATCTGGGCCCGCCGCTGAAATATGCGGGCTTGACCGGGTATGACCTGGAGGTGGTGGAGAGCATTCCATTCACCGAATAACCCTCGGTTTGGCGCCATTCCCTGTGGGAGCGGGCTTGCTCGCGAAGAGGGAGTGTCAGTCGGCCCAAAGTTGTCTGACACACCGCCTTCGCGAGCAAGCCCGCTCCCACAGGGGAATGCGTCGACACTGAAAATTCCACTTTCGGCTGATAGCCGGTACGGCAAAGTGCTTGCACAAAGCTTGGAATACCATAATATGATATTCCATAGACCGGACAGTCAGCACTGACTCGATGGACCTACTGCTCCCGATAGGCGGGCACTCGAAAGCCCCGCTCATAAACACAACAATGAGGGCGTGAAAATGGTGTTGAACAAACGTGCGACCGCGGTTCTTTTTGCGGGACTGCTGAGTGTGACCAGCCAGGCATTGCTGGCGGCTGAAAGCGTCAACTTCGTGAGTTGGGGCGGCAGCACCCAGGATGCGCAGAAGCAGGCCTGGGCCGACCCGTTCAGCAAGGCCAGCGGCATCACTGTTGTGCAGGATGGCCCGACCGACTACGGCAAGCTCAAGGCCATGGTCGAGAGCGGCAACGTGCAGTGGGACGTGGTCGACGTCGAAGCCGACTTCGCCCTGCGCGCCGCCTCCGAAGGCTTGCTCGAACCCCTCGATTTCAAAGTCATTGACCGCGACAAGATCGACCCGCGCTTTGTCAGCGATCACGGCGTCGGCTCGTTCTTCTTCTCCTTCGTCCTCGGCTACAACGAAAGCAAGCTCGGCGCCAACAAGCCTCAGGACTGGTCCGCGCTGTTCGACACCAAGACCTATCCCGGCAAACGCGCCCTCTACAAATGGCCAAGCCCTGGCGTCCTTGAACTGGCCTTGCTGGCCGATGGCGTGCCTGCCGACAAGCTCTACCCGTTGGACCTGGACCGTGCGTTCAAGAAACTCGACACCATCAAGAAGGACATCGTCTGGTGGGGCGGCGGCGCGCAGTCGCAGCAGCTGCTGGCTTCCGGTGAAGCGAGCATGGGCCAGTTCTGGAACGGGCGGATTCACGCCCTGCAGGAAGACGGCGCCCCGGTCGGCGTAAGCTGGAAGCAGAACCTGGTCATGGCCGACATCCTGGTCATTCCCAAGGGTTCGAAGAACAAGGACGCGGCGATGAAGTTCCTGGCCAGCGCCAGCAGTGCCAAGGGCCAGGCCGACTTCTCCAACCTGACCGCCTACGCCCCGGTCAACGTCGACAGCGTGCAGCGCCTGGACTCGGTGCTGGCCCCTAACCTGCCGACCGCCTACGCAAAGGATCAAATCACTCTTGATTTCGCGTACTGGGCCAAGAACGGTCCGGCCATCGCGACACGGTGGAACGAATGGCTGGTCAAATGAAAATGACGGCAACCGCGTCTCGTCCCTCAACGGCCACCGGGAGCGCCATTGGCGCTGCCGGTGCGGCATCCGCCCTGTCTGTTGCAAAGCCACCCTCGCCGTCGCTGAAACAGCGTTGGCGTGGCGCCAGTAACCTGGTCCCGGCCCTGCTGTTTCTCGGCCTGTTCTTTCTCGCGCCGCTGATCGGCCTGTTGCTGCGCGGCGTGCTGGAACCGGTACCGGGGCTGGGCAACTACGAGCAACTGTTCGCCAACTCCGCCTACGCCCGGGTGTTGTTGAACACCTTCTCGGTGGCGGGACTGGTGACCCTGTTCAGCCTGCTGCTGGGCTTCCCGCTGGCCTGGGCGATCACCCTGGTGCCCCGTGGCTGGGGGCGCTGGATCCTCAGCATCGTGCTGTTGTCGATGTGGACCAGCCTGCTCGCCCGCACCTACTCCTGGCTGGTGTTGCTGCAAGCCTCGGGGGTGATCAACAAGGCGTTGATGGCCATGGGCATCATCGATCAGCCGCTGGAGATGGTGCACAACCTCACCGGCGTGGTGATCGGCATGAGCTACATCATGATCCCGTTCATCGTGCTGCCGTTGCAGGCGACCATGCAGGCCATCGACCCGATGATCCTGCAGGCCGGTTCCATCTGCGGCGCCAGCCCCTGGACCAACTTCTTCCGGGTGTTCCTGCCGCTGTGCCGGCCGGGGCTGTTCTCCGGCGGCCTGATGGTGTTCGTGATGTCCCTCGGTTACTACGTCACCCCGGCCCTGCTGGGCGGTGCGCAGAACATGATGCTGCCCGAGTTCATCATCCAGCAGGTGCAGTCGTTCCTCAACTGGGGCCTGGCCAGTGCCGGCGCCGCGTTGCTGATCGTGATCACGCTGGTGTTGTTCTACTTCTACCTGAAGCTCCAGCCGGAATCCCCGGTTGGCGCCAGCAACGCGAGGTAAGCCGTCATGCTCCTGACCCCCAATGCCATGAGCCGGCGCATGCGCTTCGGCCTGTATGCCACCACCGGGCTGATCGGTCTGTTCCTGCTGCTGCCGATCGTGTTCATCGTGCTGCTGTCGTTCGGTTCATCACAATGGCTGGTGTTCCCGCCGCCGGGCTGGACCCTGAAATGGTACGGCCAGTTCTTCTCCAACGCCGACTGGATGAACGCGGCGATGGCCAGCCTCAAGGTCGCGGTGCTGACTACGTTCTTCGCCGTCGCGTTGGGCCTGCCGACCGCGTTCGCCCTGGTGCGGGGTCGCTTCCCCGGCCGGGAAATGCTCTACGGCCTGTTCACCCTGCCGATGATCGTGCCGCTGGTGATCATCGCCGTGGCGGTGTACGCGCTGTTCCTGAAACTCGGCTACACCGGGACCATGTTCGCCTTCGTGGTCAGCCACGTGATCGTCGCGCTGCCGTTCACCATCATCTCGATCATCAACTCGCTGAAGCTGTTCGATCAGTCGATCGAGGACGCGGCGGTGATCTGCGGCGCCTCGCGCCTGCAAGCGGTGTTCAAGGTGACCTTCCCGGCGATCCGTCCGGGGATGGTGGCCGGCGCCCTCTTCGCCTTCCTCGTCTCCTGGGATGAAGTGGTGCTGAGCGTGATGATGGCCAGCCCGACCCTGCAAACCCTTCCCGTGAAAATGTGGACCACCCTGCGCCAGGACTTGACGCCCGTGATCGCCGTCGCTTCGACGCTGCTGATCGGCCTCTCGGTGTTGGTCATGGTCATCGCCGCTGCCCTGCGCCGGCGCAACGAAATCAGCGCTTGAGCGCCAGGAGTACGACATGAGTGCAGTGATCAAAGATTCCGCGCAGCAAAATGACAAACCCCTGGTCAGCTTGCGCAACCTGAACAAGCACTACGGCGACTTTGCCGCCGTGGACAACATCTCGCTGGACATCAAGGACGGTGAGTTCCTCACCTTCCTCGGCTCCAGCGGCTCGGGCAAAAGCACCACGCTGTCGATGCTTGCCGGTTTCGAAACGCCGAGCAGCGGCGAGATCCTGGTCAACGACCAGTCGCTGGTCAACGTGCCGCCGCACAAGCGCGACATCGGCATGGTGTTCCAGCGTTACTCGCTGTTCCCGCATCTGTCGGTGCGCGACAACATCGCCTTCCCGCTGGCCATCCGCAAACTCGCCACTGCCGAGCGCGAGCGCCGGGTCGATGCGATGCTCAAACTGGTGCAGCTCGAGCAATTTGCCCATCGCCGCCCTTCGCAATTGTCCGGTGGCCAGCAGCAACGGGTCGCCATTGCTCGGGCGCTGGTCTACGAGCCACGCATCCTGCTGATGGACGAACCCCTCGGTGCACTGGACAAGAAACTGCGCGAAGACTTGCAGGATGAACTGCGCCAGCTGCATCGGCGCCTGGGCATCACCATCGTCTACGTGACCCACGATCAGGAAGAGGCCATGCGCCTGTCCCAGCGCATCGCGATTTTCAGCCACGGCAAGATCGTTGGCCTCGGCAGCGGTTATGACCTGTACCAGAACCCGCCGAACGCCTTTGTTGCGTCGTTCCTTGGCAACTCGAACTTCCTCAAGCTCAAGGCCCAAGGTAATGCGGTGGCCACCTTCGAAGGTCAGGCGCTGTCGATCCGTCTCACTGCCGGCCTGCAAACCGATCAGGACGTGCTGTTGATGGTGCGTCCGGAAAAAGCCCTGGCCCTGAGCAATGAACAAGCCCTTGCCGAACCGCTGGCCGCCGGCTGGAACGAGGTCTCGGCCCAGGTCGTGGAAGTGTTGTTTCTCGGCGAAAGCCAGACCTGCAGCGTGGTCACCGCGGGCGGCACCTCGATGACGGTCAAGGCACTGTCCGCCGCCGGCATGCCGCTCAAGGCCGGTGACCCGGTGCGAGTGCGCTGGGCCACCGCCGATGCCTGCGTCTACACCGAATGGGCCGAAAGCGACCTGAACAAGGCTGCCGGCGCTCACTGATCCATTGGCCTGCGCGTGCGGGCCACTATCATGAGTCACCCCTCGGGCCACCACAACGTCGGGTTGTGGTGGCCTTTTTTCTGGTAATTTCACGGCTTTGGCGTTCACGTCATTTCGACCCGGACGCGGTCCCCTGTAGGAGCTGGCTTGCCAGCGATGGTCGTTAACGATAACGCGTACGAACCGGATAAACGCGGTGCACTCGAGTCCATCGCCAGCAAGCCGGCTCCTACAGTTTGGCGTTCACGTCATTTCGACCAGGACGCGGGCCCTTGTAGGAGCTGGCTTGCCAGCGATGGTCGTTAACGATAACGCTATGATCCGGATAAACGCGGCGCCCTTGAGTCCATCGCCAGCAAGCCGGCTCCTACGGTTTGGCGTTCACGTCATTTCGACCAGGACGCGGGCCCTTGTAGGAGCTGGCTTGCCAGCGATGGTCGTTAACGATAACGCGTGTGTACAGGATAAACGCGGTGCACTCGAGTCCATCGCCAGCAAGCCGGCTCCTACAGTTTGGCGTTCACATCATTTCGATCAGGACGCGGTCCCTTGTAGGAGCTGGCTTGCCAGCGATGGTCGTTAACGATAACGCTATGATCCGGATAAACGCGGCGCCCTTGAGTCCATCGCCAGCAAGCCGGCTCCTACAGTTTGGCGTTCACGTCATTTCGACCAGGACGCGGTCCCTTGTAGGAGCTGGCTTGCCAGCGATGGTCGTTAACGATAACGCTGTGATCCGGATAAACGCGGCGCACTTGAGTCCATCGCCAGCAAGCCGGCTCCTACAGTTTGGCGTTCACGTCATTTCGACCAGGACGCGGTCCCTTGTAGGAGCTGGCTTGCCAGCGATGGTCGTTAACGATAACGCTGTGATCCGGATAAACGCGGCGCACTTGAGTCCATCGCCAGCAAGCCGGCTCCTACAGTTTGGCGTTCACGTCATTTCGACCAGGACGCGGTCCCTTGTAGGAGCTGGCTTGCCAGCGATGGTCGTTAACGATAACGCTATGATCCGGATAAACGCGGCGCACTTGAGTCCATCGCCAGCAAGCCGGCTCCTACAGTTTGGCGTTCACGTCATTTCGACCAGGACGCGGTCCCTTGTAGGAGCTGGCTTGCCAGCGATGGTCGTTAACGATAACGCTATGATCCGGATAAACGCGGCGCACTGGAGTCCATCGCCAGCAAGCCGGCTCCTACAGTTTCCCGGGAATGAGTGGAGAACCTTTTTTCTGTCGCCTGTAAGATAAATTGGACAACGGATTCCTAAAATCCCGGTTTAATGCTAAATAGTGCTCAGTATTTTTAACACCCGACCCCTGTCGTGCCACACAGTGCAACGAGAATAACGATATGAAAGTCCATTTCGAGAAAAGTGAAGTGTTTGGGACCCTCCACCTGCAAGCGGCGGTGGCAGCATGATCGAAGTTACCGAAGTCTCCATCGCCGAGCTGCGCGCCGCGCTCGAATCCGGCCAGACCACCTCGGTCGAGCTGGTCCAGGCTTATCTCGCGCGGATCGACGCGTATGACGGCCCGCAAACGCCAACGGCGCTGAACGCGGTCGTGGTGCGCAACCCCGAGGCGCTCGCCGAGGCGCAGGCCTCCGACGCCCGTCGCGCCAAGGGCCAGGTGCTGGGGCCGTTGGACGGCATCCCGTACACCGCCAAGGACAGCTATCTGGTCAAGGGTCTCACCGCCGCTTCCGGCAGCCCGGCCTTCAAGGACCTGGTCGCCTATCGCGATGCATTCACCGTCGAACGCCTGCGCGCTGGCGGGGCGATCTGCCTGGGCAAGACCAACATGCCGCCGATGGCCAATGGCGGGATGCAGCGTGGCGTCTACGGCCGCGCCGAAAGCCCGTACAACGCTGACTACCTCACCGCGCCTTTCGCTTCCGGTTCGTCGAACGGTGCCGGCACGGCGACCGCGGCCAGCTTCTCGGCCTTTGGCCTGGCGGAAGAAACCTGGTCGAGCGGTCGCGGCCCGGCCTCGAACAACGGTTTGTGCGCCTACACCCCTTCACGCGGGGTGATCTCGGTACGCGGCAACTGGCCGCTGACCCCGACCATGGACGTGGTCGTGCCGTTTGCCCGGACCATGGCCGACCTGCTCGAAGTGCTCGACGTGGTCGTAGCCGATGACCCGGACACTCGCGGCGACCTGTGGCGCTTGCAGCCTTGGGTGCCGATTCCGAAATCATCTGAGGTACGCCCGCAATCCTATGCCGCGCTGGCCGCGAACAGCGAAGCGCTCAAAGGCAAGAAGTTCGGCATTCCGCGCATGTACATCAACGCCGACCCTGAAGCCGGCACATCCGAAGCGCCGGGCATCGGTGGCCCGACCGGCCAGCGCATCAACACCCGTCCTTCGGTGATCGGGCTCTGGGAACAGGCCCGCAAGGCCCTGGAAGACGCCGGCGCCGAAGTGCTCGACGTGGATTTCCCGCTGGTCTCCAACTGCGAAGGCGATCGTCCTGGCGCGCCGACCGTGTTCAATCGCGGCATCGTCTCCAAGGAATTTCTGCACCACGAACTGTGGGACCTGACCGCCTGGGCGTTCGATGATTTCCTGCAGGCCAACGGCGACCCGAAATTGAATCGCCTCGTCGATGTCGACGGCCCGCAGATCTTCCCTCACGACCCGGGTACCCTGCCTAACCGCGAGGGCGACCTGGCCGCCGGCATGGACGAATACGTGCGCATGGCCGAGCGCGGCATCACCCCGTGGGACCAGATCAGCACAGTGCCCGACGGCCTGCGCGGACTGGAAAAGACCCGCAAGATCGACCTGGAAGACTGGATGGATCGCCTGGGCCTCGACGCGGTGCTGTTCCCGACGGTCGCCGATGTGGGGCCGGCGAATGCCGATGTCGATCCGCAATCGGCGGACATCGCCTGGAGCAACGGCGTGTGGGTCGCCAACGGCAACCTCGCCATCCGCCACCTTGGCGTGCCGACGGTCACCGTGCCGATGGGCGTGATGCCGGACATCGGCATGCCGGTCGGCCTGACGTTTGCCGGTCGCGCCTATGACGACTCGAAGCTGCTGCACCTGGCGTCGGCGTTCGAGTCGACCGGCAGCAAACGCATGATCCCGCCGCGTACCCCGCCGCTGCGGTAAAAGTTCGGGCTGTAGGAGCGAGCCTGCTCGCGATGGTCGTTAACGATAACGCGTGTCTACTGGATAAACTCGGCGCGTTTGAGTCCATCCCAGCAAGCTGGCTCCTACAGCAGACTCCAGTCCCGAATCATCAAGGATCGACCTGGGCCATCAGTTCCGGAATCGATTCCGGCCGCTTGGCATAACGCTGCGCCAGCACCGCACAGACCATCAGTTGAATCTGGTGGAACAACATCAGTGGCAGGATCAGCAAGCCAATGGTGCTACCGGCAAACAACACCTGCGCCATCGGCACGCCAGTCGCCAGGCTTTTCTTCGAGCCGCAGAACAGAATGGTGATGCGGTCTTCCTGATTGAAGCCGAACGCCTTGCCCAGTACGGTCGCGGCCACCAACACCAGCGCCAGGACGATGCAGCAGACCAGCACCAGCCCAACCAGATCCAGCAACGGAATCTGCTGCCACAGGCCCTCGATCACCGCCTCGCTGAACGCCCCGTAGACCACCAGCAAGATCGACCCCTGATCGACGAACTTCAACCAGCTCTTGTTGCGCGCCACCCAGTTGCCGATCCAGCGCCGCGCGATCTGTCCGGCAATGAACGGCAGCAGCAACTGCACGCTGATCTTGAGGATGGCGTCGAGAGTCGAACTACCTTCGCCGTGCACGTTGAGCAGCAGGGTCACCAGCAACGGCGTGAGAAAAATCCCGAACAGGCTGGACGCCGCCGCACTGCAGATCGCCGCCGGGATGTTGCCCCGCGCCAGCGAAGTGAAGGCAATCGCCGACTGCACCGTGGCGGGCAGCGCGCACAGGTAGAGCATGCCCATGTACAGGTCATTGCCAATCAGCGGCGACAGCAACGGTTTGAGCGCCAGGCCGAGCAGCGGAAACAGCACGAAGGTCAGGCTGAACACCAGCAGATGCAGGCGCCAGTGCCCGGCACCGGCAATGATCGACTCGCGGGAGAGTTTGGCGCCATGCAGGAAAAACAACAGCGCGATGGCGATGTTGGTCAGCCAGCCAAAACCGACCGCGACCTGGCCGCTGGCGGGGAGCAGGCTGGCAAGCGTCACTACGCCGATCAGGGTCAGGGTGAAGTTGTCGGGTAACAGACGGGGGCGAGTCATGGGTTTGATCATCCGGGGGTTGCCAGTACGTGCAAGCGACTCTAACGTGACTGGATATTACCGACTAACGCCGATGAGCCAGCTGATGCCGCCTAAAGGACATGACAAGAGTGTTCGACGCAGTATTCCCGGACTGTCCAGCCTGCCGCGACCACTCTATGGTCGTACCGAATCGCTGCCCAATCGCGCCCTGACCCGGCGCCACAGCCATCCATGGGTGCAGCTTTCCTATGCGATCCAGGGTGTGCTCGAAATCCAGACCGGCGTCGGGCGTTTCGTCGCCCCGCCGGAGCCTGCGGTGTGGATTCCGGCGGGCATGCCGCACCGGGTGTTCAGTTCACCGCGTACGGAAATGCGCAGCCTGTACATCGATTGCAGCGTCTCGACGTGGGCGCCGCCGAGCTGCCATGTGTTGGGGGTCAGCGATCTGTTGCGCGAGTTGATCCGTGCCTTCAGCCAGGTTCCGGTGGAATACGATCAGGACGGGCCGCACGGTCGGTTGGCCCAGGTGATTCTGGATCAGTTGGCTGAGGCGCCGCAGATCGACCTGATGCTGCCCCTGCCCCAGGACAGCCGGTTGCGGCAAATCGCGCAAAGCCTGGAGGCGCATCCGGAGCAACAAACCACGCTGAGCCACTGGAGCGACAGATTCGGCGTCACCGAGAAAACCCTCAGTCGCCTGTTCCTGCGCGACACCGGCCTGACGTTTCGCGCCTGGCGCCAGCGTTTGCGCCTGCTCGGCGCCCTGACGCCACTGGAACAGGGCGAGCGCGTGACCGACGTTGCGTTGGCCTGTGGCTACGACTCGACATCGGCGTTTATCGCCGCCTTCCGCCAGCAGTTCGGCGAAACACCGGGGGAGTTTTTTCGCTGAGCCCTGCACCGTACAACCTGTGGGAACGAGCCTATGTGGCGAGGGGGCTTGCCCCCGTTGGGTCGCGGAGCGGCCCCAAAACCAAACAATGGGGCCTGTCTGGAAAAACGCATTGGCAGATTTTACGACTGCTTCGCAGTCGAACGGGGGCAAGCCCCCTCGCCACAGAGGCTCGCTCCTACAGGGATAGGGTTTTACTGATCGGACTTGATGCTGGTCCAGACCCGCGTGCGCACCCGCTCGAGCTTTTGCGGCAATGGCTGCACCACATACAGCGTCGCCAGTGCTTCGCTGGTCGGCGTCAGGTTCGGGTTGCCGGTGATGTCCTTGTTGATCAGCGTCAGCGAGTCTTTGTTGGCATTGGGGTAGCCGAGGAAGTCGCTGATCGGTGCGATGACTTTCGGGTCCAGCAGGTTGTTGAGGAATTCGTGGGCCTCGGTGACGTTCTTCGCGCTTTTCGGGATGGCGAAGGTGTCGAACCAGATCGGCGCGCCCTCTTTGGGCAGGCGCCAGTCGACGACCACGCCGTTGCCCGCCTCTTTGGCGCGATTGCCGAACTGATAGAAGCTGCCGGAGTAACCGATGGCCACGCAGATATCGCCGTTGGCGATGTCGGTCATGTACTTGGCAGAGTTGAAGTAGGTGACGTAAGGGCGAACCTTGAGCATCAGCGTCTTGGCTTTTTCGTAGTCATCGGGGTTCTGGCTGTTCGGGTCCAGCCCCAGGTAATGCAGGGCCAGCGGCAGGATCTCCGACGGCGAGTCGAGCATGGCGACGCCACAGGCCTTGAGCTTTTCCATGTTCTCGGGCTTGAACACCAGGTCCCAACTGTCCACCGGCGCATTTTCGCCCAGCGCCGCCTTGACCTTGGCCGGGTTGAAGCCGATCAGCACGGTGCCGTACATGTAGGGCACGCCGTACTGGTTGCCCGGGTCGTTCTTGTCCAGCAGCTTGAGCAACGCCGGGTCCTGGTGCGACCAGTTCGGCAACTTGGACTTGTCGAGTTTCTGGAACACCCCCGCCTTGATCTGGGTTTCGATGAACTGGTTCGAGGGCACCACCAGGTCGTAGCCCGAGTTGCCGGTGAGCAGCTTGGCTTCCAGGGACTCGTTGGTGTCGAAGGTGTCCCAGGTCACCTTGATCCCGGTGTCCCTGGCAAAATCCTTGGGGACGGACGGCAGGATGTAGTCCGCCCAGTTGTACACCCGCAATTCCTGTTGTTCGGCGTGCACCGCGCTGGCCAGCAGCGACAGCCCGCAGGCGGTGACGCCCAGTTTGATCGTGTGCATGGATCATTTCCCCAAGTATGCCGTGAGTGCTCTGATTCTTGCTGACGGCGTGGCCGGTTCACAGCGTGGGTCAGGCCAAAAGGGGATCGAAAAGGCCAATATAACTGTCCGCTTTGATCGGCAATGAATCGACAGTTAGTCCAAACTGCCGATGCCTGCACACCCCGTTTGCTGCTTATTACGCTTCACACCAATAACAAGATCGCGAGGCTTCGATGCGTGCTCCACTTCTGCTTGCCCTGCCTCTGCTCGGCCTGCTCAGTGCCTGTTCCGAACCCTATGACCCGCAACCGCTGACCAGCACCGGCAATGCCACGTCCCAGATCGGCAGTGCCGCCGTGGCGCAACCGTTGAGCGGTGCCGTGCCCACCAACCCCTTCATGGCCAGCAATGGCAGCAGCTATATGCATTCCGATGGCTATAGCTCCGACACGCACCCCGGCCCAGGCCCGTTAGGCCGGGACATGCAAACGAGCAGCCGTGATGGCAGTCGCAAGCCCGGCGGCATGTGCCCGATTCACACCTTCGATCAGCAGGGGCGCCTGGTGGTGTTGTGCGCCAACCTGATGCAATTCGAACTGCAACTGCTCGAACCGCGTACCCTCAAGCTGTTGGCCCGCTACCCGCTGCCGCCGCGACCGTCGACCTTCCACGCGTTGATTACCCTGGACCCGGACAAGATCATGGCAGACACCTCCGGCGCCTATTTCTATATCGATGAACAGAATCGCGTGGTCATCGCCGACGCCGAGCAGCACATCCAGCGCGTGGTGCATCGTCAGGACGCTGCCGGTGCGTGGTCGTTCGAAAAGGTTGATGACTGGGACCTGAGCGACAAGGTCCCGCACGATTGCGTGCGCCCGACCTCGTGGTTTCCCAAGGGCGAATGCGACCCCATCACCGGGGTCATGCCCGATCACCAGGGCTTGATCTGGTGGATCACCCGGCGTGGCCGCATCGGCACACTGAACCCCGACACTGGCAAGGTCCAGGGCACCCAACTGGCCAACGAAGAAATCCAGAACGGCATGTCGGTGGCGGCCGACGGCGTCTATCTGGTGTCCGATCACGCCATGTACCGCTTCGCCGCCGATGCCGACGGCAAGCCCGTGCAAGGCTGGCGCGAAGTCTACGACCGTGGCACCGGGCGCAAGGTCGGTGCGATCAACCAAGGCAGCGGCACCACACCGACCCTGCTCGGCGAGCGCTACGTCACCATCACCGACAACAGCGACGGGCGCATCAACCTGCTGGTCTACCGTCGCGAGCAGGACTACGCCGGCAATCGCCTGATCTGCAAATTGCCCGTGTTCGACAACAACGCCTCGGCCACCGACAACTCGGCCATCGGCTGGGGTCGCTCGATCATCCTCGAGAACAACGCCGGCTACACCAGCGCCTTCGCGCAGAAGGACTGGCAGGCCGTACACGGTGGTATCAGCCGCATCGACATCCGTGCCGACGAGTCGGGCTGCGACCTTGTCTGGGAATCGAAAGAACGCTCGCCTTCGGTGGTGCCGAAACTCTCGGTGGGCAACGGTCTGCTGTACTTCTACACCTTCGAGCCGCAGGCCGACGGCGAGAACGCCTGGTACCTGATGGCGCTGGATTTCGCCAGCGGCCAGACCCGGTTCAAGGCGTTGAGCGGGGTCGGCCAGGCATTCGACAACAACTGGTCGCCGATCACATTGGCGCCGGATGGCACGGCCTATGTCGGGACGTTTGGCGGGTTGGTTGCGCTGTGGGACAAGGGGGTGAATGCAAGCAGCGAACCTGCACGCCTGAGCGAGAAGTAGACAATCCGGATACCTGAATGAGCCGGCTCCCTGTGGCGAGGGAGCTTGTTCCCGCTCGGCTGCGCAGCAGTCGCAAATTCTACCGACGCGGTATACCCGACCGAATGCTGGGGGCCGCTGCGCGACCCAACGGGAGCAAGCTCCCTCGCCACAATCAACGCTCTGTTCTATCGCTTTGCTCGCCTACAGCAACGACAAGGTGTAGTTGATGATGAACCGGGTCTGATCCACATTGCGGCCCGCATCGGTATTGGACGTGGCATTACGCAAGGAGAAACCCACCCCCTTGAACGTCCCTGATTGCAGCACGTAGTCCAGCGTCATGTCGCGCTCCCACTCGGACTGGTCGCTGGCGTTCTGCGCCTTGATGTCCGTGCCCTTCAGATACACGATCGAGGCTTTCAGGCCCGGCACGCCCAAGGGCGCGAAGTCGTAGGTGTATTGCCCGAAGTTCGTCTGCTCGCCGGCCCGGGCAAAGTTCTGGATCATCTTGTCGGTGGGCAGGTAGACACTGCCGCCGCCCGCCCCCTTGTCCACCAGGCTGCCCTGGTTGGGCTGGACGAAGTTGCTGCCATCGCCCACCTGTTGATGCCCCAGCGTGACCGCGTGCCCGCCATGGGTGTAGGTGACCATCGCAGACCAGGTGCTGTTGTCGATTTCACCGTCGTTGTCGTCGGTGTAACCCGATACCCGATAGCCTTGCGCGCGCCCGGAGGCCGAGCTGTTGGCACCGCTGGAGGTGGTGCGGAAATAGCGCAGGTCGGTGGTCAACGAGCTGGCGCTGTCGATGGGCAGGATGTGCGTCAGTCCGAGGAAGTTCTGGTTGTAGAAGTCTTCCAGTTGCGCGAAGTAATACTGGGTCTTGAGCGTTTTGGTGAGGTTGTAGTCGGCGCCAGCGTAGTAGAACTTGTTGCTGTCCTGGGTGCTGCCGGCGACCGAGAGTCCTGTGCGATCCGTCGAGGCGCGCCCTACCGCGTGTTCAAGCACGCCGCTGGTCAACGTCAGGCCATCGATGTCGTTCGAGGTGACCTGCGCGCCGGTAAACGATTGCGGCAACACACGGGCATCGTTGGCGAGCAGGATCGGCAACTTTGGCAGCAAGGTGCCGTAGCGAAACTCAGTCTTGGCAAGGCGCATCTTCGCCGTAGGGCCGAAGCTGCTCCAGGCGGCCGCCGCGCCGTCGCCGTCAGAAGGAATCATGCCACTACCGACGTGGCGCCCTGCTCCGCTGTCCAGCGTGATGCCGAGCAACGCCTGGGCATCGAGCCCGAACCCCACCGCGCCCTGGGTAAACCCCGACTCATAGCGCAATACGAAACCCTGGGCCGCCTCTTCGGTTTTCGAAGGGTCCGCCGCGCCGTCACGATTGTCGCTGTTGAAGTACAAGGTGCGCATCGAGAGGCTGGCCTTGCTGTTTTCGAGAAAACCATGGGTGACGGAATCGGCGGCCTGTGCACACAGCGAACCGGTGGCCAACAGGACTGCGGTGGGAATGGCGCGTTTGAACATACGGTGCTCCTGGGTGTTTCTTATCGTTATTTGAAGGTTTCATCGCCAGTCAGGGCCCGATTGCCGCCCACGCAACTGCGCTCAACACGAACGCGCAAGCAGGCGCGCCCGATGAGTGACATGCGCATCACAAGTTCGAGGTAAGGGTTTACTGAATGGCTTGTGAAACTCTTAAAACATTTCGAGAGGCTATTATCAAATGCGGTGAAAGTAGTTTTCGTGGAGGGATAAGGCTTGTCGCACAGGGATATGGACGGTCACCGTTTTTGCATATCGGTGCGGCGGATTTTCACCATACTGACTTCATCGGCAGTGTTGCCTGGCTGCCCGTGAGTCCCTCAAGGAGCAATACCCATGAACGATCGGATAGAGCTGTTCGGCGCCAATACCGGCAACAGCCTGCGGGCCGCGATCGCCCTGGAAGAAGCCGGCATCGCCTACACCGCACGCAGGCTCGACCTGTATGCGCAGGAGCATCGCGGGCCGGACTACCTGGCGCTCAACCCGGCCGGGAAAGTCCCGACCCTGGTCGATCACGGGACCACGCCGGCGCTGGTCATCAACCAGTCCAACGCGATCATCCAGTACGCCGACTCCATCGCGCCCGGAAAGCTGGCACCGGCGCAGCCCGGGCCTGAGCGCACCCGGGTGATTGACCGCTATTTCTTTTTTGTGACCGACGTCATCGCTCCCAGCCATGCCGCCTTTTTTCTGCATCAGGCGAGACAGGACAAGGCCGCGGCGATCATCGATCTGCGGGTGATCGAGCAATTGACCTATGCGGAAAGTTTTTTGACGGGCGAATTCATGGCCGGGGCGCAGTTCACCATGGCCGACATCTCCGCGTTCACCATCGCAAGGGCGTTCCGTGACCGGCTGGAGTGGAAGCTGCTTCCACAGCTCTCACGCTGGTTCGACAGCGTCGAAGCCAGGCCGGCGGTGCAACGCGGCCTGAATGTGTTCAAGGATGCTTGAACTGCAATCCCGGGTAACACGCAATACCTGTAGGAGCCGGCTTGCCGGCGATGGATTCAAGTGCGCCGCGTTTATCCTGCTTACACGCGTTATCGTTGACGTCCATCGCTGGCAAGCCAGCTCCTACAAGGGACCGCGTGACCTACAAATCCTGTAGGAGCCGGCTTGCTGGCGATGGATTCAAGTGCGCCGCGTTTATCCTGCTTACACGCGTTATCGTTAACGACCATCGCTGGCAAGCCAGCTCCTACAAGGGACCGCGTGACCTACAAATCCTGTAGGAGCCGGCTTGCCGGCGATGGATTCAAGTGCGCCGCGTTTATCCTGCTTACACGCGTTATCGTTGACGACCATCGCTGGCAAGCCAGCTCCTACAAGGGACCGCGTGACCTACAAATCCTGTAGGAGCCGGCTTGCCGGCGATGGATTCAAGTGCGCCGCGTTTATCCTGCTTACACGCGTTATCGTTAACG
>NZ_JAHBDR010000111.1:0-17661 GCF_019956575.1 Pseudomonas sp. A-R-19 | reverse complement strand
GCTGGCGATGGCGTCCTCAAAATCGCCATCGCCAGCAAGCCGGCTCCTACAGGGTTCATGTGGTGGCAATGCGCGCGGGGCTGACTGCCGTCTTGCGCCCCAGCATCACAGTGACAATCACCCCGCCAGCAAACAGCCAGGTGATCGGCTCCACATGTTCCCCGAAGAACAACGCCGAAAAGGCGATGGTGAAGAAGATCTGCAGCAACTGGATCTGACTGACCCGGGCAATGCCGCCCATGGCCAGCCCGGCGTACCAGGCGAAAAAGCCGATGAACTGTGAAAACAGCGAGACATAACCGAAGGCCCACCAGGTCTTGGCGGAAATTTCGCCCTGATGCTGCAGCGCCAGATACACCACCGGGCCGATCAGCAGTGGCGTCGACAGCACCAGCGCCCAACAGATCACCTGCCAGCCGCCCATTTCCCTGGCCAGTCGGCCTCCCTCGGCGTAGCCCAATCCGCCCACGGCAATGGCGCCAAGCATCAGCAAGTCACCGCCCTGAATGCTGCCGGCGCCGCTGATCAGTGCATAACCGAGCACCAGCGCGCTGCCCAGTGCTGCGCAGGCCCAGAAGGCTTTCGAAGGCCGTTCATGGGACAGCCACGCGGCATACAGCGCTACGCACAGCGGCTGCAGACCGTTGACCAGCGCGCCGTGGGATGCCGGCAAGGTTTGCATGGCCCATGCCGACAATACCGGGAAGCCGAGGATCACCCCGGCCATCACCAGCGTGAGGCCTTTTACCTGCTTCCAGGTCGGCCATTTTTCCCGGCGCCACAGCAACAGTAACGCCGCCGGAACCGCCGCAAACAGTGCCCGGCCCAGGCCGTTAAGCAGGGGGTGGAGTTCCTGCACGACAATCCGGGTGAAGGGCAGGGTGAGGCTGAAGATCACAACGCCGAGCAGGCCCAGGGCCATGCCGGTGTTTTCGCGCGAGGACATGATGGCAACCAGAATCGTGGGTGATGGGGTAAGGCTCCATATAGCCATAAACCGTGGGTTTCCCGCTGTTACAGCTAGGCACAGACTTATCCGTACAGTTGCAAACAAACCTTTGTGGCGAGGGGGCTTGCCCCCGTTGGGCTGCGCAGCAGCCCCTTTCCGGTTTCATCAATCGAACCGTGCTGTCCGATTTAGCGCCTGCTTCGCAGGCGAACGGGGGTAAGCCCCCTCGCCACAAGGTAGTAGCCGGTTGTTACCCGCCCAGCTGGATAAGGACTACCTTGAATACTCCTGCACGCCCACTTCCAGAGGAGTCCTCCCCATGGCTGCGAAAAAGATCCTGATGCTGGTCGGTGACTACGTCGAAGACTATGAAGTGATGGTGCCGTTCCAGGCGCTGTTGATGGTCGGCCACACGGTGCACGCCGTTTGCCCGGACAAGACCGCCGGCCAGACCGTGCGCACGGCGATCCATGACTTTGAAGGCGACCAGACCTACAGCGAAAAACCCGGTCACCTGTTTGCCCTGAACTTCGATTTCGCCAAGGTCAACGCCGCCGATTATGACGCCGTGCTGATTCCGGGCGGCCGTGCGCCGGAGTACCTGCGCCTGAACGAAAAGGTCCTGGAGCTGGTGCGTGCATTCGACCAGGCCGGCAAGCCGATCGCCGCCGTGTGCCATGGCGCGCAGTTGCTGGCGGCAGCGGGAGTTCTCGAAGGCCGCGAATGCAGCGCTTATCCGGCCTGCGCTCCGGAAGTGCGACTGGCGGGCGGTACGTATATCGATATTGCGGTGACGGACGGCCATGTTCAGGGCAATCTGGCCACGGCGCCGGCCTGGCCTGCGCACCCGAACTGGCTGGCCGGTTTCCTGGGGTTGCTGGGTACCAAAATCACGTTGTAACGAGGGACATGCCCATGTGCGAGCTGTACGTCAAAGCCGACCCGATACTCTACGAATCGCGCTCCCGCTCGCTGCGTATCTGCGGGGTGGTCACCACCCTGCGGCTGGAGAATCAGTTCTGGGACATCCTCAGCGAAATTGCCGAAGTCGACGGCATGACCACCAATCAGTTGATCGCCAAGCTGTATGAAGAGGTGATGGACTATCGCGGCGAGGTGGTCAATTTTGCTTCGTTCCTGCGGGTCAGTTGTACGCGGTATCTGAGTCAGCGGCGCACGCAGGCGCCGGAGTTGTCGGTGGTGCGGGCAGTGGTGAAATAGTCAAAACTGCGTCGACCCCTTCGCGAGCAAGCCCGCTCCCACAGGTTCAATGTGATCCCTGTCGGAGTGGGCTTGCTCGCGAAGGGGCAGGCACAGGCGACAGAAATAGCAGTCTGGTCTTTACTCTGAAGCGCGCAACCTCTCAATCGCCAAGGAGAAAAAGCATGTCCGGATGGTATGAAGTGAGCAAAAGCAGCAGTGGCCAATTCAGGTTTGTCCTCAAGGCGGCCAACGCCGAGACCATTCTGACCAGCGAGCTGTACACCACCCACGCCGCCGCCGACAAAGGCATCGCCTCGGTCCAGGCCAACAGCCCACTGGATGAGCGTTACGAGAAGAAAACCACCAAGGACGGCCACCCGTATTTCAACCTCAAGGCGGGCAACCACGAAATCATTGGCAGCAGCGAGGCCTATTCCTCTGATGCCGCCATGGAAAAAGGCATTGCCAGTGTGAAGGCCAACGGCTCGACCAAGGTGGTCAAGGACAAGACGTTGCCGGTGCTTTGATCCCGCCACACATCCCTTGTAGGAGCTGGCTTGCCAGCGATGAGGCCGGCACATCCAACGATGATGTCGTCTGGTATGACGCTATCGCTGGCAAGCCAGCTCCTACAGGGGGGCTCTGTGTGATTGCGGATCAGCGCAAGACTTTCAGCAACCCTTGCAGTTGTTCACAAGCCGCCTCGCTCAACGGGAACACCGGCAGCCGCGGATCCCCCACCTCCAGTCCCGTCGCCCGCAACCCCGCCTTTATCGTCGCTGGCAAGCCACCCTTGAGGATGAAATCCAGCAGCGGCAACTGGCGATAGAACAGCTCGCGGGCCTTGCGTAAATCATTGGCCAGCACTGCTTCGTACAAATCCAGATTGAGCTGCGGGATCAGGTTCGACGCGGCGGTGCACCAGCCTTTTGCGCCCGCGGCAAAGGCCTCCAGGGCCAATGGGTTGCAGCCGTTGTAGAACGGCACCCGGCCTTCGCCGAGGCGTTGCAGTTGGTGCATGCGCTGGATGTCGCCGGTGCTCTCCTTGACCATGGTCACGTTTTCCACGGCGTTGACGATGCGCAGGATCAGCTCCACCGACATGTCGGTGCCGCTGGTGGCCGGGTTGTTGTAGAGCATGATCGGCACGCCGATGCTGTCGCCGATGGCGCGGTAATGGGCGAGGATTTCCGCTTCGCTGAGTTTCCAGTAGGACGCGGGCAGTACCATCACCACATCGGCGCCATGGGCTTCGGCGAAACGTGCGCGACGCACCGCTCTAGCGGTGGTCAGGTCAGACACGCTGACGACGGTCGGCACGCGTTTGGCCACGTGCCTGATGCTGAACTCGCTGACCTGATCCCACTCGGCGTCGCTCAGGTAGGCACCTTCGCCGGTGCTGCCCAGCGGTGCGATGGCGTGCACGCCGCCCTCGATCAGACGGTCGATGGAACGCCCGAGGGCGTCCAGGTCAACGCCTTCGCCATCGGCGGTAAAAGGGGTGATGGTGTAGCCGATGATGCCGTGAATGTTTGCGGTGGACATGGTGTCTCTCCGTTTTATCAATGGGTTCAGTTCAGGCAATCGGCGTGTTGGCGCAGGATCTGCCGGGCGTAGTAGTTGAAAGCGGCGGCGTGGCGTTTCGGTCGGGCAATCCAGTCATGGGCTTCACGGCCCAGTTCGGGAATGATCGGCTTGATGGTCCCGGCGCTCATTGCCAGCAGTTGCAGCTTCGCGGCGCGTTCGATCAGTTGCGCGATGACACAGGCTTCCTCGATGGTGCTGCCGGTGGACAATTGACCATGGTGTGAGAGCAGGATTGCCCGTTTGTCGCCCAGTGCCCCGGCAATCAACTCACCTTCTTCGTTACCCACCGGCACGCCCGGCCAGCCTTCGAGAAACGCGCAGTCGTCATAGAGCGGGCAGAGGTCCATGTGGGAAATCTGCAGCGGCACTTCCAGCATCGACAAGGCCGCAACGTGGGTCGGATGGGTGTGAATGATGCAGTTCACATCCGGGCGGGCGCGGTACACCCAGCTGTGAAAACGATTGGCCGGGTTGGGCATGCCGTGGCCTTCGAGCACCTCCAGGTCCTCGTTGACCAGCAGCAGGTTGCCCGCGCTGATTTCGTCGAAACCCAGGCCCAGTTGCTGAGTGTAGTAAGTGCCGGGCTGTGGGCCACGGGCGGTGATCTGCCCGGCAAGGCCGGAATCGTGACCGTGCTCGAACAGGATGCGGCAGGTCAGGGCCAGCTTTTGCCGGGCGGTCCACGTATTATCCGCCAGGGTATTTTGCATTTGGTTCAGCGCGTGCTTGACCAGTTGCTCTTTGGGCAGTGCTAATGTCTTGGCCATATCGGTGTCCTTTGGGTGATTCAATGGACGTCGGGTTTGCTGCTTACCGGTTCCTCGCAAAGTTGTCGGTGAGCGCAAATGACACTAAAGAGGCTATATGACACATTGTGTCATTGGCAAGGACAAATCGTTGCCTCCTTGATGGATTAACCGCTCTAAATGTCTATCCGTTTGAAATTACTAAGAAAAAAACTTGGCGTGACCTTGGAAGCCTTGGCCGAACAATCCGGCATGACCAAGAGTTACCTGTCGAAAGTCGAGCGCGGGCTGAACACTCCGTCGATTGCTGCCGCCCTGAAACTGGCCAAGGCGCTGAACGTGAAGGTCGAGGAATTGTTCTGCGAAGATAACGTCACCCTCGACAGCTACAGCCTGGTGCGCAGCCACGAGCGGCAACCTTTGGGTGCCAGTGACAGCAATTCGGGTTACGCGGTGCTGGCCCATCAGGTCAGCGAACGCAGCCTGTTGCCGTTCATCATTTACCCGCCGGCCGAATTCACCGACAAGACCTTCAAGGAGCACTTGGGCGAGGAGTTTCTGTTCGTCCACGAAGGACGAGTGGAAGTGGACTTCATGAACGAGCGCGTGCTGCTCGAACGTGGCGATGCGTTGCACTTCAATGCACAGAAGCCGCACCGGATTCGTTCGGTGGGTGAGGTGCAGGCGCAGTTGCTGGTGGTGGTGCATAGCACCGAAGAATAGGCGGGGAGGTCACAAAAGCTTCGCGAGCAAGCCCGCTCCCACATTGGAATGCGTTCCCCTGTGGGAGCGGGCTTGCTCGCGAAAGCGCCAGGTCGGCCAGTACTAAACTTCGACTGGAACCGTGAGCTTCGGGCCACCCAACGCATGGCTCTTTGAATCAAAAAACCGCAACTCAACCCCCGTTCCCTCAAACACCTTCGCGTAATGCCGCTTCTGATGCTGGACGAACGCCTTGCTGCGCGGATAAATCGAGATCGCCAGCACCTGCGGTTTCGCCAGGCGCAAGGCGTGGATGATGTGGCTGTCCTGCTCCCCCAGCGCATGGCCGAAGATGCACAGCGCCTGGCCGTGACCGAGTAGTTGCTCGTAGCAGAACGACAGATAGTCCGAACTGCGAATGGTCTTGAGCTTGTCCGCGCTCGGCCCTTCGTTGACGAACAGCGGCACGTCGTCGAGGGTCTTGATCGTGTTGTTGATGGCGAAATTGCCCAGCAAGGTGCCCTCGGTCGACATCATTTTGCGAGCCGTGCCGTCCTGGTTGCGCACCAGGTGCAGACCTCCGTGCAGGTACAGCAATCGGGTCTTGTCGGTGGCCGTGGCGCTCAGGTTGAAAGCCGGTTCGGCACCCTGGAACAGATCGGTGATCGCCTCAGGCTGGTGTTGCACCGCCCAGTAGTTGAGCAGGTCGTAATTGGTGGTGAACACCGTGCGATAGCGGGCCAGTTCCTGATTGATCGTTGCCAGCGTCGATGGCACCACCAGCCGCCACGGGATATGCACCGCATGCACGGTGTTGATCAGCGCTTCCTTGATCGCGTAGTAGCGATTGCGCGGGGCGGCGGAGCTCACAGCCAGGGCCTTGTTGACCCGGCTGGTGGTTTTCAGGGCGCTCAGTACCTGCTCGAAACTGCGGGTCTGCATCGCATCGAACACACTCAGCTCGGACGGGCTCAGGGGTTTTTCTTCAACGGTGCGGGCGTTTTCGAACAGCGACTCGTAGCCGAAATCGTCCCACACCGCGCGACTGGCGCCGTTGCCCACCAGCAAACCACTGAACGAAGCGGTGTTGCGCAAGGCGTTCCAGTCTTCAAGTTGGGCGTCGACATCCTGGAAATCGGTCATTGCGGTCTTCGTCTCACGGCAAAAGGTCTGTGGGCGGCGACTTTATCACGACCAGGTGCCCGGACCACGGCACGACTCGGGCGAACAACGCTATGCTGCGACTTTGCCCGAGCCGACTTCGCCGAGTACCCGATGCTGCAAAAAAGCCTGATTCGCCGTCTCGACCTGATCACTCTGCAACTGTTCGTCGCCGTCCATGAAGAGGGCACGCTGACCCGCGCTGCCTCGCGCGAAGCGATTGCCGTCTCGGCGGCGAGCAAGCGCTTGATGGAGCTGGAGGAGGCGCTGGGCATCAGCCTGTTCGTGCGCCAGGCCAGGGGCATGTCCCTGACGCCGGCCGGTGAAACGCTGCTGCACCATGCCCGGCAGATGCTCTTCAACGTCGAGAAAATGGGCCTGGAACTGGGCGAACACAGCCACGGTGTGCGCGGTTATGTGCGGATGCTCGCCAACCTGTCGGCGATCATTCAGTTTTTGCCCGAGGACCTGCGGGATTTTTCCGAGCGTCATCCACAGGTCAAGACCGACCTCGAAGAACGTCCTAGCGCCGGGGTGATTCAGGGCGTGCTCGATGGGGTGGCCGACCTCGGGATCTGCTCCATCGACAGTGACATCAAGGGCCTGCACAGCGTGCTGTATCGCCAGGACAAACTGGTGGTGCTGATGCCGCCCAATCATCCATTGGCGAATCGTGCGAGCGTGGCCTTCGCCGATACGCTGCAGAGCGATTACGTTGGGCTGCATGCCGCCAGTTCGATCAATATGCGTACCCACGCCGCAGCCCGTGAGGCCGGCAAGGTCCTGCGGGTGCGCATTCATGTGCCAGGGTTCGATGCCATGTGTCGCATGGTCCAGGCCAACATGGGGATCGGCATCCTTCCGCAGCGCGCCTATGAATTGTTCGGCCGGGCGCTGGGTTTGCATGCGGTGCCGTTGACGGACGAATGGTCCGATCGGGCGTTGATTCTGGTGGTGCGCGATGAGGCACTGCTGTCGCCGGTGAGCCGGATGTTGTTTGAGCATTTGCGCGGCCCAGCCTGAGAGTTCTCGGCTGAATGGGCCGGCCTCTTCGCGAGCAAGCCCGCTCCCACATTGGAGTGCGTTCCCCTGTGGGAGCGGGCTTGCTCGCGAAGGCGGCCCTGAGGCCACGACAATCTCCCCGAGCGTTCGCATTTCGCGAACGCCCGTTGCCAACTGAAGGTTGGATTCCCCAGCCTCCTGTCCTCTAGCCTTGGCTCATATTCCAAGAACAAGAGGTACCCCGCGATGACTGCCCCCTTGAGTGCGATCAAAGTGATCGAGATCGGCACGCTGATCGCCGCACCGTTTGCGGCGCGCATGCTGGCCGAGTTCGGCGCCGAAGTGATCAAGATCGAAGCCATGGGCCAGGGCGATCCCCTGCGCAAATGGCGCAAGCTGCACGAAGGCACCTCGCTGTGGTGGTACCTGCAATCGCGCAACAAGAAGTCCCTGGCGCTGAACCTCAAATCCCCCGAAGGCATCGAGTTGGTCAAGCAACTGGCGACCAGCGCCGATGTGCTGATCGAAAACCTGCGCCCCGGCGCCCTGGAGAAGCTCGGCCTCGGCTGGGACGTGTTGCACGCGCTCAATCCCAACCTGACGCTGGTGCGGATTTCCGGTTACGGCCAGACCGGTCCTTACCGCGATCGTCCGGGTTTCGGCGCCATAGGCGAAGCCATGGGCGGCATCCGCTACACCACCGGCACCCCCGGTTCGCCGCCGGCGCGGGTCGGCGTGAGCCTTGGCGATTCCCTGGCTTCGCTGCATGCGGTGATCGGTGCGCTGATGTCGCTGCTTCGGGTCAAGACCGGGCAGGGCGGCGGGCAGATCGTTGATGTGTCCCTGGCCGAAAGCGTGTTCAACGTCATGGAAAGCCTGGTGCCGGAATACGACATGCTTGGCCATGTGCGCGAACGCAGTGGTGGCGCCTTGCCGGGCATTGCGCCGTCCAACACCTATCTGACCGCCGACGGCGCCTACGTGGTGATTGCCGGCAACAGCGATCCGATCTACAAGCGCCTGATGCACACCATCGGCCGCGACGATCTGGCCGAGGCGCCGGAATTCGCCCACAACGACGGGCGTGCAGCCAAGAGCAATGTGCTCGACGCCGCCATCACCCACTGGACCAGCAGCCTGCCCATCGATGAGGTACTGGCCGCCCTGGAGGCCGCCGAAGTCCCTGCCGGACGCATCTACTCGGTGGCCGATATCGTCGCCGATCCGCATTATCAGGCGCGGGACATGCTACTCAATGCCGAACTGCCCGGTGGCGCCACGGTAAAGATGCCGGGCATCGTGCCGAAACTCTCCGAGACCCCCGGCGGCGTGAACTGGTCCGGCCCCGGTCTGGGCCAGCACACCGACGGCATCCTCGCGCAACTGGGCCTTACCGTTGCCGACATCGAGCGCCTGAAAGTCGAAGGAGTGGTGCAATGATCACCGATTATTCCGACAGCCTGATCGTGCAGGAAGTCTCCCCGCGCGACGGTTTGCAAATCGAGCCGACCTGGGTTGAAACCACCGACAAGATTGCCCTGATCGATCAGTTGTCGCTGGCCGGATTCAGCCGTATCGAAGCCGGTTCGTTCGTGTCGCCCAAGGCCATTCCGGCGCTGCGCGACGGCGAGCTGGTGTTCAAGGGCATCAACCGGCAGCCGGGGGTGATCTACGTCGCGCTGATCCCCAACCTCAAAGGCGCGCAACGGGCGCTGGCATGTCGCGCCGATGAGTTGAACCTTGTGATGTCCGCCAGCCAGACCCACAACCGGGCGAACATGCGCATGGGTTGTGAAGATTCATTGGCGGCGTTCGGCGAGATCGTGCACTTCGTTGGCGACAGCCCGGTGCGACTCAACGCCAGCATCGCCACCACCTTCGGCTGCCCGTTCGAAGGCAAGATCGATGAGGACCGCGTACTGCAAATCGTCGAGGCCTATCAGGAACTCGGCATCCAGGGCATCACCCTGGCCGACACCACGGGCATGGCCAACCCGCGTCAGGTCGACCGGCTGGTGCGCCGTGTGCTGCAACGGGTATCCCCGGAGGACCTGACCCTGCACTTTCACAACACCCGTGGCCTTGGCCTGTGCAACGTACTGGCCGCCTACGAGGCTGGTGCCCGGCGCTTCGACGCGGCCCTCGGCGGCCTCGGTGGTTGCCCGTTTGCACCGGGGGCGTCGGGCAACATCTGTACCGAAGACTTGGTCAACCTGTGCGATGAAGTCGGTATTCACACCGGCATCGATTTGCCGTTGTTGCTGAAGCTGTCCCGAGGATTGCCGGCGCTGCTCGGTCACGAAGTACCGGGCCAACTGGCCAAGGCCGGACGCAACTGTGACCTGCACCCCGTGCCTTCCTGACCCAACCGATAACCCTGTGGGAGCGGGCTTGCTCGCGAAGACGGAGTGTCAGTCGACATCAATGCTGAATGTCAGACCGCTTTCGCGAGCAAGCCCGCTCCCACAGTAAAAGCAATTCCGCTGAGCTACTCAACCAGACAACAAAAACAATCGGACACCCACGGGAAGTCCGCCTGGAGAACCGCAATGAGCCTGAATGCACTGGAGGCGAGCGCGAGCCCGTCCGTTAGCCACGACACCGAAAAAGCCCTGGTCAGCAAAGTCGCCTGGCGCCTGATGCCGCTGATCATGGTCTGCTACCTGTTCGCCTTTTTCGACCGCATCAACATCAGCTTCGCCAAGTTTCAGTTGCAGACCGACCTGAGCCTGAGCGACACCGCGTACGGCCTCGGCGCCGGGTTGTTCGTGGTCGGTTATGTGATTTTCGAAGTGCCCAGCAACATGATGCTGTACAAGGTCGGCGCCCGGCGCTGGATCGCCCGGATCATGATGTCCTGGGGCCTGGCCACGGCGGCCATGGTGTTCGTCAACAGCGAATGGCAGTTCTACACCCTGCGCTTCGTGATCGGTGCGATGGAGGCGGGTTTCGCTCCGGGCGTGCTGTATTACCTGACCCTGTGGTTCCCGCAGCACTATCGCGGGCGCATCACCTCGATGCTGTTCCTGTCCTCGGCCTTCGCCGGTCTGGTGGGTGCGCCATTCTCCGGGTTGGTACTGCAACACCTAGACGGCTTCCTGGACATGCGTGGCTGGCACTGGCTGTTCCTGCTCGGTGGCGTGCCATGCATCGGCCTCGGTTTGCTGGTGCTGACCCTGCTCAAGGACCGCATCGAAGACGCTCATTGGCTGACGTCCTCGGAGAAGACCCTGCTGGCCAGCCGCATCGCCCAGCACGAGCCGCACAAGAGCGGTGGCTCGTTGCTCGCCGCATTGCGGATACCGGGCTTCCTGACCTTGGGCCTGATCTACTTCCTGATCCAGGTAGCGTCCTACGGCTTGAATTTCTGGGCACCGCAACTGATCCGCAGCGCCGGCACCGAAAGTCCGGTGATGATCGGCTTGCTGACCGCCATCCCGTACATCTGCGGCGCCATCAGCATGGTGGTGATCGGGCGCCTGTCCGATGCTTCCGGCGAGCGGCGCAAGTATGTCGCCGGTCTGGTGGCGGTCGGGGCGGTCGGGTTCTTCTGTGCGGGGATCTTCGCCAGCCACACGACCTTCCTGATCGTCGCGTTGGGCCTGCTCGGCGCCGGGATCATCGCCTCCATCCCGAGCTTCTGGACCCTGCCGCCGAAACTGCTGGCCGGTGCCGGCGCGGGTGCTGCTGGCGGGATCGCGGTGATCAACACCCTGGGTCAGTTCGGCGGCATTGTCAGCCCGGTGATGGTCGGCCGGATCAAGGACCTGACCGGCAGCACCACGCCGGCGCTGTATGTCATTGGTGTGTGTGCGCTGATTGCGGTGGCGCTGTTGCTGTGGGGGTTGCCGCAGAAGTTGCGCACACTCGATAAGTTTTAAAAGATCGCAGCCTTCAGCCGCCCCTGCTCGGACCACGCATCCCCGTAGGAGCTGCCGGAGGCTGCGATCTTTTGATCTTCAAGACGTCGCTGTCATCGCCTTTTGCGCAGTGTCACTAAACTGAATCAACACCACCCCGGCCATCAACAGCATCACCCCAAACACCTTGGGCAGGGTGAGCTGACGCTCCACCAATCCAAACCAGCCGTAGTGATCCAGCAACAACGACGCCACCACTTGCCCCGCCAGCGCCAATGCCATGAACCCCGCGGCCCCGAGTTTGGGCAGCAGCACCAATGCCAGGGAAATGAATATCACCCCAAAAGCGCCGCCGGCCCACATCCAGAGCGGCGCCTTGCTGATGAATGCCAGTGACGGCAACGGCAAGCGCATCGCAACAATGATCGGCAACAGCACGATAACGCTCACCAGCAACGAAGCGAGCGTCGCCCACAACGGATGGCCCAACCCGCGCCCGAGATTGACGTTGATCGCGCTCTGAAACGGCACCACCGCCCCGGCGATCATCGCCAGCCCCATCAGGCCGGCCCAATGCAACGTACTCATGATCGATCTCCAACAGGTTTTGCTGGACTCTAGGGTATTCGTCGCGCAGATTTAAATTCCGTTTTGTTATTCAGAACATGCAGCAGATGAATGATCTTCGACGCATCGACCTCAACTTGCTGGTGATCCTCGACGCCTTGCTCGCCGAGCAACACGTGACCCGGGCTGCCGAGCGTCTGCACTTGAGCCAGCCAGCGGTCAGCCATGCGCTGGCGCGTTTGCGCGATCTGCTTGGCGACCCACTGCTGGTGCGCGCCGGTGCCGGCCTGGTACCGACTGCGCGAGCGCTGGAACTGGTGGCGCCGTTGGCCGAAGCCCTGGCTCAGGTGCAAGCGCTGCTGGCACCAAACGCCTTCGATCCTGCGACCACCCGGCGCACCTTCCGCCTGGCGATGTCCGACTACGGCGCCGCCATTGTCTTGCCGGGACTGATCCGAACCTTGCGCCGCGAAGCGCCGGGCATCGACCTGCAAATCAGCCATGGCAGCCGCGAAAGCATGCTCGAAGGGGTGCTCAACGGTGACATTGATGTCGCCGCCGGTGTATTCCCGGAGATGCCCAATGAGTTGCGCAGCACGCCGTTGTTCGAAGAGCACTACGCCTGCCTGGTGGACCGCAAAAGCCTGCCCGCCGAGGGTGTCCTGGATCTGCCCACTTATTTGGCACGCCCCCACGTCCTGTTGGAAATGCGCGGCAGCGGCACCCCGGAGATCGAGCGCGCCTTGACCGCCTTGCGCGAACGCCGGCGTGTCGCCATCAGCCTGCCACACTGGAGCATCGCCCCGCAGTTCATCAGCGGCACCGACCTGATCCTCACCGTCGCGTCCCGAGGCTTGCGCGATATTGATGAGTCCTCATTGATTGTCGTGCCACCACCGTTTCATATTCCGTCGTTTACCTTTGTACTGGCCTGGCACAAGCGGCGGGGCGGGGATCAGGCGTTGAACTGGTTGAATCGCTGGATTGAGGAGGGGGTTTTCGACCAGGACGCGGTCACTTGTAGGAGCCGGCTTTGCCGGCGATGATCGGTAACGATAACGCGTGTGAACCGGATAAACGCGGTGCATTTGAATCCATCGCAGGCAAGCCGGCTCCTACAGGTATTGCGTTGCGTGAAGAGTCTTTTTAAATGGCCTTTACCCATTGGAAGGTGGCAGGCGACGCGTATGAAAAAATCGCAGTACCTGAAGCCGACCTTGGCGAACCCGGTAGGGAATCAAATAGGGGCGATCAGGGCGGGACCAGCCCGTTCGTCTATCGAGATGTTTCAGTCGTCAGGCAATGACCTGATATAGACTGGCGACCATTCACCAAGCAGTTCAAAAGGACTCCCAATGACCCCATCGTTGCTAATGGCCGTGCTTGCCTCGGGTTTTATCTACGGCATCACCCCGGGGCCGGGCGTGCTGGCGGTACTCGGCATTGGCGCGGCCCATGGGCGACGGGCCGGGGCGGGGTTTCTGTGCGGGCATTTGCTCGGCGATGTGGTGTGGTGCAGCACGGCGCTGATCGCGATTGTCGGTGCGCGGGAAATCGGCAGTACCGCGTTCGACGTGCTCGGCGTGCTCAGCGGCCTGTACCTGTTCTGGCTCGGCTGGCGTGCGGTGAGCGCCCGGCGCGGCAACGGTGATGCGCCGCAGGGCGCGGCGCGGCAGCCGTTCTGGCACGGCATTGTGTTTGGCCTGACCAATCCCAAGGCCTATCCGGTGGCGGTGGCGACGTTCACGGCGCTACTGTCGAGTCGCGCGGAACTGCTCAGCTGGTCAATGCTGCCAGCACTGATCGGCCTGAGCTTCGTCGGCGGATTGCTCGCCTACGCTATCCTCATCGGCATCGTCGGTGCGCGGCGAGTGCGCACCTTGTACCAGCGTCATGAACTGGCAATCACCCGGTTGTGCGGGGTGATGTTCATCGGTTTTGCCATCAACGCGCTGGTCCATGCGTTGCCGGGGCTGATGCCGAACAAGGCTTGAATGTGATGACAAGGAAGCACGACCGACTGGGCAGGGATGATTGATGAGCGCAGCATTATCGGGACACCCACGCTGAACCATGGAAAACCGAAATTCCGCGCCTCTGGCGAGCTATATCGATCTGTTGCTGGATGCCGTTTGTGCGGTGGACAAGCAGGGCCGCTTCGTCTTTGTCAGTGCGGCATGCGAGCGTATTTTCGGCTACAGCGCCGATGAGCTGATCGGTCGGCAGATGATCGATATGGTGCACCCGGGTGATCGTCAGCGCACCCTCGACGCCGCCCGGGAAATCATGGGTGGCGAACCCAAGCTCAACTTCGAAAACCGCTACCTGCGCAAGGATGGCCGGGTGGTGCACATTCTCTGGTCGGCTCGCTGGTCCGAGGTCGACCAGTTGCGCATCGCCGTGGCTCGCGACATCACCGAGCGCAAGCAGGCCGAGTCCCGACAAGCCGCGCTCTATGCGATTTCCGAAGCGGCCCATGCGGCGGAGGACCTGCTGGCGTTGTTCAAGCGCATCCACATGATCATCGGCGAATGGCTGCCGGCACTGAATTTTTCCGTGGCGCTGTACGACGAGCACTGCGCACAGTTGAATTTCCCTTATCACGTCGATGACCACGAGCCACAGCCCGAACAGCCCGGAACCATGACCGGGCGTCTGTGCGCCGAAGTGATCCGCACGGGGCAGCCGATCTTGCTGACGCCAGATCAGAGCACGCCTCCTGCCGGCTTCGAAGTGCTGGTGACCGAGCAGAACGCACCTTGTTGGCTGGGTGTGCCGCTGAACTCGCAAAACGGCACCATCGGCGCGTTGATCGTCAAAAGCATTCCGGGCGGCGAGCGTTACACCGAGCAAGACAAGGAACTGCTGCAATACGTCTGCGCCCAGGTCGCGACCGCCATCGAGCGCAAGCAGTTGCACGCCCGCCTGCAACACATGGCCCAGTACGATCAACTGACCCAGTTGCCCAACCGTGAGCTGCTGCGCGACCGGCTCAAGGCCTCACTGCAAGTGGCCCGGGAGGACGGCGGGTACATGGCGTTGCTGTACGTCGACCTCGACCGCTTCAAGCAAGTCAACGACACCCACGGCCATGCGGTCGGCGATATGCTGCTGCAAGCGGTGGCCAATCGGCTCAAGGGCTGCGTGCGGGAAACCGACACCGTGGCGCGCATCGGCGGCGATGAATTCGTGGTGCTGCTGCACAGCATTCATGCGGCGGACGATACCGACATCGTGGTCGAGAAAGTTCGTCAGGTCCTGGCCCAACCCCTGCGTCTGGACGGCCTCAGCCTGAACATCCAGCCAAGTATCGGCGTCGCCCGATACCCCGATCATGGTACCGAAGAGAAGCAATTGTTCCGGCATGCCGACGAGGCGATGTACTGCGCCAAGCGCGAGAATCACCTGCGACTGGTCTGACAACCCGGGCACCGTTCGTCGCGCTATCCGCGCATTTTTCTAAACCTTTTGGGACGCGCAAATTCAGATTCTATGCGGGCGCAAGCTCGCCGCGACTACCACCAAGAGGAAGAGAATCATGCCTAATTCAAGAAACTCGAACTCCGGGAACTTCGCCAACGATCGAACGAAGGCCTCAGAAGCCGGTCGCAAGGGTGGGAAAACCACCACTACGACCGTCGATAAAGACCCGGCGAAACCCGACATGGGCCGCAAGGGCGGTCAGAAATCCCGTTAAAGGATGCAGGTGGTTTTGATTGAGAGGCGGGGGCGAAAGCTCCCGTTTGAATTTGAAAGAGGAGGGCGCGACCATGAACCGGATGGCCACCCGATTATGCAATACCAGTTTTGCCACGTTGCTGGGCCTGTTTGCCAGCGGCGCCTTTGCCCAATCGCCCGCCGAATTTATCGACGAGGCCTCGGCCCAAGGCATGGCCGACATCGAGGCCAGTCGCCTGGCGCACCAGAAGACCGAGTCCAGAGAGGTCAAGGACTACACCATTGTCGTCATCAACGACCGCACCACCGCCAACCAGCACCTGGCGAAAATCGCCAAGCAACTGGATTTGCCCGTGGCCCCGCGGGAAGAAATTGTCGAAAAGGCCAAGGCCCTGATGCCACAAGCCATGGAGGGTGCAACCTTTGATGAGGCCTACACGGCCAGTCAGGTGAAGACCACACAGGAAGCCATCAATCAGCTGCAGCAGGAAGCACAAACCACCGACGTGCCGCAGATCAAGGCGTTCGCCGAAGAAACCCTGCCCAAACTGCAAAATCATCTGCAAATGGCCAAGGCGTTGCAGGCCAGAAGCTGATCATCAGCAGTTGTTCAGATTTTGCTGGCCCTTTTCCTGGACGACGGTGCCGTCCAGGTCAATGGTCAGGCCCTCACCAAGGCTGCGATAGTGCTGTCTCAGCTTTTCCAGCTCCTTGAGGTCCAGCGCCTCAAGCCCCAGCATCGCGTTCTGCGCCTCTTTCGTCACCCGCAACAACTCATCAACCTTCAGATGCAAAATGTCGGTGTCACGGTTCTGCGTGTTCTGGATCAGGAACACCATCAGGAACGTGATGATGGTGGTCGAGGTATTGATGATCAGTTGCCACGTATCGTTGAAATGAAAAATCGGCCCGCTCAGCCCCCACAGAAAAATCAGAGTGATCGCCCCCAGGAAGGTCTTCGGGCTACCGGTCCAGAGGGCGAGCTTCTGCGCGATTTTTGCGAATTTCATGACCATGTTCCTTTTTTAGGAGACGCCTGATTTTCAGACAGTGGCGCAAGGATGAAAATTCGACACGAGTGAAAAGGTGATTTTCTGAAACCTTTGGCGCTGCTCGCCGCGGTATCGTAGCGACCCGAGGACAACACACCGACAGGAGAACGCAATGAGTTGGTCCGCCAAACAGTACGTCGCTTTTGAAGATGAACGCACCCGTCCCGCCCGTGACCTGCTGGCGGCCATCCCCGCCGGGAACGTGTGTTCGGCCATCGATATCGGTTGTGGCCCCGGTAACTCCACCGAGTTGCTGGTCGAGCGTTTTGCCAGCGCCACGGTCCGAGGGCTGGACAGTTCGATCGACATGATCGAAGCCGCACGCAAGCGCTTGCCGCAGGTGCAGTTCGACATCGCCGGTATCGACACCTGGAACGACAACGGCCCGTTCGACGTGATATTTGCCAACGCGGTATTGCAGTGGCTGCCTGATCACGCCGTGTTATTGCCTTCACTGGTTAGCAAGCTGGCACCGGGTGGCAGCCTGGCGATCCAGATGCCTGACAACCTCAATGAACCTTCACACCGCTTGATGCGCGAAGTGGCCGCTGACGGTCCATGGGTAGGCAAACTGACAGGCGCTGCGGGGCAGCGCACGGAAATGGACAGTGCCAGCGGTTACTACTCGATCCTCAAGGCTTGTTGCACCCGCGTCGACGTGTGGCGCACCACCTACCATCATCCGCTCGCGGGCGGTGCCTCTGGTGTGGTGGAGTGGTTCAAGGGCAGTGGCCTGCGGCCGTTCCTCGATCCGCTGGACGAAGCGGAACGGGCGCAGTACCTGAAGCAATATCAGGCGGCTATCGAGCAGGCGTATCCGGCCTTGGCCGATGGTTCGGTGCTGTTGCCGTTCCCGCGACTGTTTATCGTCGCCACTCGCTGATGCGAACTCCTGTAGGAACTGGCTTGCCAGCGATGGTCTTATAACGCGTGTGATCCGGACAAACGCGGCGCACCTGAGTCCATCGCCAGCAAGCCGGCTCCTACAGTTCGGCGTTCACATATTTTCGACCAGGACGCAGTCCCTTGTAATTGGATGGACTCGCCCAAGCCGAGGCGTCAATGCGCCACGGTGGCAGTCTAAACAGCCAACGACAGCGAGGGCGAGTCCATGAAAAATCATAGTTCGTTTGATCAATCCGTGTCTTCTTCCG
>NZ_JAHBDR010000110.1:0-18538 GCF_019956575.1 Pseudomonas sp. A-R-19 | reverse complement strand
CGAAGACGGCTTCCACGAATAGGCCTAATACATAGATGCAACGGGGCAGCGGTTTTTCAAAAGCGGGTAGACAGTGGGGGCGAGTCCATACATAGGAGCTGGCTTGCCAGCGATGGTCGTTAACGATGACGCGTGTGGACTGGATAAACGCGGCGCCCTTGAGTCCATCGCCAGCAAGCCGGCTCCTACAGTTTGGCGCTCACATCATTTCGACCATGACGCGGTCCCTTGTAGGAGCTGGCTTGCCAGCGATGGCGGTGTGTCAGGCAATGGAGATGTTGGCTGTGCCGGCCTCTTCGCGAGCAAGCCCGCTCCCACAGGTTTATTGGACGTTCCCGGGATTTGTGCCTGGCCGCAATCCACTTTGTAGGAGCTGGCTTGCCAGCGATGGTCGTTAACGATGACGCGTGTGGACTGGATAAACGCGGCGCCCTTGAGTCCATCGCCAGCAAGCCGGCTCCTACAGTTTGGCGCTCACATCATTTCGACCATGACGCGGTCCCTTGTAGGAGCTGGCTTGCCAGCGATGGCGGTGGGCCCCCATCTAGAGAATCGATTCACCTGAATTATTCCGCAAATATAGATAGCTGACTAATTACAAGCTCAACTATGATGAGCTAACTCTCCAGCAGCAGATATCACCATGACTGACCCATTGACCCTTGGTTTTGCCCTGCATGACAGCGCCCGGCTGATGCGCAAGCGGTTCGAGCAACGCGCGCGGCATGTCGGCCTCACTCGTTCGCAGTGGCAAGTGCTGGCCATGTTGTCGACCAACGAGGGCATCCATCAAAAAGGCCTCGCGGATCTGCTGGAACTGGAATCGATCACCCTCGTACGCCTGCTGGACAAGATGGCCGAACGCGGATTGGTCGAGCGCCGTAGTCATCCCACGGATCGACGCCTGTCCCTGCTGTTTCTGACGGAGCAGGCCCATCCGCTGCTGGAACTGATGCGTGACATGGGCCGCACGACCCGCCAGGAAGCCACGCGCGGATTCTCGGCCGAGGAGGAACAACTGCTGCTGCAGATGATGAAGCGCATGAGGTCCAACCTGATCGAAGCCTGCAGTCTCCCCATCGAAGAACAGGAGCATCATCATGATTGAGAGACGGCAACTCGTGCGTACCACGCTCTTTGCCTTGCTACCCATCGCGCTGGTAGTCGGCGGCTATTTGTATGTCACCGGCGGGCAGATCATTTCCACCGACAATGCCTACGTACAGGCCGATCGTGTCGGCGTCTCCACCGATGTCTCGGGCCTGGTCGCCTCGGTCGATGTCAAAGACAACCAGCGGGTGGTCAAGGGCCAGGTCCTGTTCACCCTGAAGACGGAGCCCTTTGAGATCGCGCTGGCCAGTGCCAGGGCGCAACTGAGCAACGTGCGTAACCAGATCCTCAACCTGCAGGCCAATTACAAGCAGGCGCAGGCCGAAATCGATCAGGCACAGATCGACCTCGCGTACTACCAGGCCAGCTTCCAGCGCCAGCAAACCCTGCTCAGCGTCTCGGCAGTGTCCAGAACCAATTACGACGATGCCAAGCACGCGCTGGACAGTACCCGGCAAAAAATCACCGTGGCCAGGGCCACCGCCCAAATGGTGCTGGCGCAATTGGGCGGGAACATCGACACCCCCGTCGAACAACAGTCCACGTATCTGATCGCCCAGGCTGCCGTCGACGAAGCGCAACGCAACCTCAACAACTCGGTGGTCAGGGCTTCGTTCGACGGTATCGTGACCAACGTTGATTCACTGCAGGTCGGCTCCTACCTGCAACCGCCACAATCGGGCATCAGCCTGGTGTCGGCCGATCACCTGTGGGTCGCCGCCTCCCCCAAGGAAACCGAACTGACCCACATGAAGCCCGGTCAGTCCGTCGAGATCAGTGTCGATAGCTATCCCGGCGTGCAGTGGCACGGCACCGTCGACAGCATCAGCCCGGCGTCGGGTGCAAGCTTCTCGTTGCTGCCCGCGCAAAACACCACGGGCAATTGGGTCAAGGTCGTGCAACGGATTCCGGTGCGCATCAGCATCGATGATGCCGGGGAAAAACCGCCCCTGCGCACCGGCATGAGTGTGCAGGCAGAAATCGATACCGGCTCGGCGCGGGGCCTGCCGCATCTGTTCTCGGGGCTGCTGGCGAGCAAGGCCGCCCCCCATGAGTAGCGATGCACCGAGCGAAGCGGTGGCCCATCGCGGGATGATCACCGCTTGCGTCGTGCTGGCGGTGATCATGCAAGCGCTCGACACCACCATCGCCAACGTCGCCCTGCCCTACATGCAAGGCAGCATCTCGGCCAGTTCGGACCAGATCAACTGGGTGCTGACCTCCTACATCGTCGCTGCGGCAATCATGACGCCGCCGTCGGCCTTCCTGGCCCGGCGCTTCGGGCGCAAACGCGTGCTGCTGTGGGCGATAGTCGGCTTCGTGGTCTCGTCGATCCTTTGCGGCCTGGCGCAGTCGCTGGAAGAAATCATCCTCGCCCGCCTGCTGCAGGGCCTGGCGGGCGCGGCGCTGGTGCCGCTGTCCCAGGGCATTCTGCTGGACATCTACAGCCTCAAGGAACGCGGTTCGGCCATGGCGCTGTTCGGCGTGTCGGTGATGCTCGGCCCGGTGCTGGGGCCGATGCTCGGTGGCTGGCTGACCGATAATTTCAGCTGGCGCTGGGTGTTCTTCATCAATTTGCCCATCGGTTTACTGGCACTGGCCGGGATCGTCTATTACGTCAGCGAAACCCCCACCGACACCTCGACCCGCCTGGACTGGCTCGGCTTCGGTTCGCTGAGCGTGGCGATCATGGCCCTGCAACTATTCCTCGACCGGGGTGAGCAGCTGGGCTGGTTCGCTTCCGGGGAAATCCTCGTCGAAGCGATAGTGGCCGCTGTCGCCCTGTATGTGTTTGTGGTCCACACCTTCACCACCGACACGCCCTTTATCAGCCCGAAGCTGTTCAAGGACCGTAACTTTTCCATCAGCGTCGTATTTATTTTTATCGTCGGCATCACCTACCTGGCCTCACTGGCGCTGATGACCCCTTACCTGCAAACCCTGATGGGCTATCCGGTGCTGACCGCCGGCATGGTCATGGGCCCGCGAGGCCTGGGCACGATGCTGACCATGTTCCTCGCCGGTCGACTGTTGGGCAAAGTCGATACCCGCCTGTTATTGCTGACGGGCCTGGGCTTGTCGGCGCTGTCGATGGGGCTGATGACCGGCTGGACACCTGACGTGTCGATGCAAACCGTCATCTGGGTCGGCTTCATCCAGGGCACCAGCCTGGGCATGCTGTTTGTGCCACTGACCACGGTGGCCTTCGCGACCCTGCCCGCTGCCTTGCGCGCCGAAGGCACCGGGCTTTACAGCCTGTCGCGAAATGTCGGTTCCAGCGTCGGTATCTCCATCGTCACCGTGCTGCTGACCCAGAACATCCAGGCCAACCACGAGCAGATCGGGGCCTACGTCACGCCCTTCAACCGCGCCTTCGACGCTGGTGCGATCAAGAATTACCTGGACCCGATGGCCGCCTCCGGCCGCGCCGCCCTGGACGCAATGGTCAACGTGCAAGCCAGCTGGGTCGCCTACGTGGACGACTTCAAGTTGCTGATGCTGTTGTCGCTGGCGGTGATGCCGTTGTTGCTGATTTTCAAGACTCCAAAAGCCCAGGCACATGAAGAGCCGGCAGCGGTCATGGAGTAATCCCGGATCAACACGTAACGCGCGCGACGACTAAGCTTTTGTAACGCCACTTCGTCCCTCAGGAAGATATCCATGAGCGCCGCCGCCCTGTCCGAACTCGATGCCGCCCTGCCCGGCCTGACCCGCAAGATCCGCGTGCTCGATGCCCTGTCCTGGCCCGATGGAGTCGAGGAAGACTTCCTGGAAAAATGGCGCGGCGGGCGGGCGCAGTTACCCAAGGTCGAGTTGCTGCCCCGCGACCACAGCGCCGACATCGCCGCCCTGGAAACCTTTATCAGCCGTTGCGATATGGGCCATCCGGCGGGGAATTTCCTCGCCATGACCGCCCGTAGCTATGCCACCGCCGGGCACATGCTGGGGGCCATTGGCACGCCTGCCTTTACACACTATTCGTCCGCGCTGTACCGGCGCCCGGACTTCTACTACACGCGCTTGCAACTGAGCATGCTCGACGCCGCCCGTTTCTTCCTCAAGACCACCGACGCCCTGCTCGGCGGTGCGCGCATTCCACCGAGCCCGGCCGAGATTCCGGCCAAGGCGTTCGCCGCCTGGATTCAGCCGGAACTGGACCGTTTCTTCGGCGTCGGCCAGATCACCGTCGTGCTCGATCCGAACCTGGCCGCCAAGGCCATCGCCGGATCGAGCCGCATCCGGCTGCGGGCCAGCGCCCTGTTCTCGGAGCTGGACAAGAACCAACTGCTGCAACACGAAGCCTTCGTGCATGTCGCTACCGCACAAAACGGCGCGCGGCAACCGAACCTCACAAGCCTAGGCCTGGGAGCACCCCGCACCACCCAGACCCAGGAGGGCATTGCCACCCTGGCCGAACTGTTCACCGGCAGCATGGACATCAACCGCCTGCGGCGCCTGGCCCTGCGCGTACTGGCCGTCCAGCAGGCGCTGGAGGGTGCCGACTTTATCCAGGTGTTCGAAGGTTTCCTGGCGGCCGGGCAGTCGCAAGAAGAGTCCTTCCGCTCAACCCAACGGGTGTTTCGCGGCGCCGACCTGCGGGGTGGTTCGGCGTTTACCAAGGACGCTGCCTACCTGACCGGGTTGCTCGGCGTCCATACCCTGCTGCGCATTGCAATCCGCGATAACCGACCGGAACTGGTGGGGCATCTGTTTGCCGGGCGCCTCAGCCTGGGGGACACCGTGCGCCTGGCGCCGCTGTTCGAGTCCGGCTGGCTCAAGGGGCCAACCTACCTTCCGGCCTGGGCCTCCGATCTGCGCCTGCTGGCGGCCAATCTGGCCTTCTCGGCGTTCATCGCCCAGATCAAACTGGATGTGCTGGACCTGGAGGTGTTCATGGCATTTGCCGAAGAACACGAAAGCGATGCCAGCGCCCAGTGATCGGCGTGACGCTATTTTCAAGGCAACCTTGATTGTTCAAATGAACTGCTACCATTAGGAAGCTGTAACGAAGCTGAGCTTTGTGGCTTGCATAGTCAGCTCTGACCATCCGTGTATTGACTCACTCATTTCAAGCCTGCCTGACCACATAGGGGGTGCAATGCGCATTCCATTTCTTTACGCGTTGTCAGCCGTACTGTTTCTGAGTGGATCTGCCTGCCTGGCACTGGCGGCGGATGCACCCGTCGCCGCACCGGCACCCGCTGCCGATACAGCGCCCGCCACCGCGCCTGCCAAAGATCCGGTGTTTACCCAGGAACAGCTGGATCAAATGCTGGCGCCCATTGCGCTTTACCCGGACCCGCTGTTTGCACAGGTACTGATGGCCACCACCTACCCCGGGGAAGTCGGCGAGGCGGTCAATTGGTCCAAAGCTCACCCGGACGCCAAGGGTGACGATGCGGTCAAACAGGTGGCGAACCAGCCTTGGGATCCGAGCGTGCAGGCTCTGGTGGCCTTCCCCCAGGCTCTGGCACTGCTGGGGCAGGACCCCGTCTGGGTCCAACGCCTGGGTGATGCCTTCCTGGCGCAGCCCGACGATGTCATGGAAAGCGCGCAGCGCTTGCGGCGCCAGGCACAGGCAGCCGGCAATCTGCAGAGCAACCAGTATCAGAACGTGACGATCCAGAATGTCGCGGCGCCCGCGCCGGCACCCGCCCCCGCGGCCACAACCCAGGCACCGGCTCCAGCCCCTGAACCGGCTCCGGCACCTGCCAGCAACTCCACCATCATCATCCAGCCTGCCGATCCGCAGGTGGTGTACGTACCCACCTATAACCCGACGACCACCTACGGCACCTGGCCCTACCCGGCATCGCCGCCCGCGTACTATCCACCGCCACCGGCCTATTACCCTGGTCAGGCGCTGATGGCCGGGCTCGCGTTTGGCGCCGGCGTGGCGATCGTTGGATCGTTGTGGGGTGAATGTGACTGGGGCAATAACGACGTCGACATCGACGTCAATCGCTACAACAACATCAACGCCAACAACCGGATCAGCAACAACAAATGGCAGCACAACCCGGTGCACCGCAACGGCGTGCCCTATCGAGACAACGCGAGCCGCGCACAGTACGGCCGCCAACTCAACGGCGCCAATCAGCGTCAAGCCTATCGCGGGGACAACGCCCAGCGCGCCCAGGCACGGGAAAACGCCCGCAGTTCGATGGACCGGCACGGGATCGAACGACCTGCCACCAGCAACCTCGAAGCCCGCGATCAAACGCGCAAACTCCAGTCCGGAACGGCGGGCGGTAATCGGATGCAGGCCGGTGCAGACAGACCCAAGGCGGCTGACAGGGGCCAGGGTACGGCCAGAAACACCCGGGAAAACCAGCAACCCCGTAGACAAGCTTCTGAAGGCAATCTGCAGTCCCGCAACCAGGGCGCTCAGCTGAATCAGCGCAGGGAGGGCCAGGCGCAGACACGTCAAACGGCGAACAAACGACCGGCCGCCAGTGCCGGCAGTGCCCGCAACAATGCCTTCGCCGGCGCACGTTCACCGTCCCAGGCCAATCTCCAGGCCAATCGTGGCCGGGCCAGCCAGGCATCCGCCCAACGCCCCAGTGCCTCGCGATCGGCCGGTCACCAGATCAGCCGGCCGTCCAATCCACCAGCGCGTCAAAGGGGGGGCCGCCGTTGAACAACCATCCTCGAGTGAACGGACTGACGGGCTTGCTCCCACATGTCCTTGCGATAGCTGCCGGCCTGTTGTGGTCGTGCATGGCGACGGCGCAGCAGGCCTTCCCAACGCCAGAAAAAGCCGCAGAAGCCTTCGTCGAAGCACTGGGCACGGAACACTCCGACCAGGCCCGCCTGACCGAGCTGCTGGGCAGCGACTGGCACAGCTACATTCCCCGTGAAGGTGTGCAGCGCGAAGACGTGGATGCGTTTTTGCAGCAATACCGCGAGCAACATCACATTGAAAACCCCAGCGAACGCAAGGCAATCCTGGCGGTCGGCAGCAACAACTGGACACTACCGATCCCAATGACAAAAGACGCCAGCGGTTGGCGCTTCGACATGAAGGCCGGCAGTGCCGAGATCCGTGCCCGTCAAATCGGCCGCAATGAACTGGCCGCCGTGCAATCGGTGCTGGCCTATCACGACGCCCAGATGGACTACGCGTCAGTCGATCGCGACGGTGACGGCGCACTCGAGTATGCGCAGAAAATCGTCAGCAGCCCCGGCAAGCACGACGGACTCTACTGGGCGGAAGACGACAGCGACCAGATCAGCCCGTTGGGGCCTTCATTCGGCAAAGCCATTGCCGACGAAGAATGGCATGGCTACCGCTTCCGCATCCTGCATGGCCAGGGCCCTTCGGCACCAGGTGGCGCCTACAGCTACCTCATCGGTGACAAGATGAGCCGGGGCTTTGCGTTGATCGCCTGGCCGGCGAAATACAACGACACCGGGGTGATGAGTTTCATGATCAGCCATGAAGGCCAGGTGTTCGAGAAAGACCTGGGACCCGGTGGTGAAAAACTGGCGATAGCGATGAAGCGCTTTGATCCGGATGACAGCTGGAAAGAGGTGCCTGAAGATCAAGCGCAGCAGGAGTGACCGGACGTCATCGCCCTGCTGCCGACGCTCGCAATCGCCAGGGCGATCTTATCTAGATCAACAGGACGAACCGGTCTTCGTTCCCCGTGCTTTCATTGCAGGAGGGTTGTTGCAGTTGGAATCCGCAGCGATCAAGGACCTTTCTTGAGCCCAGGTTTTCCTTGTAGGCAAAGGCAACCAGTTGCGTAAGCCCCCAGCGCGTCCTGGCTTGCTCTATCAGATGCCTCAACGCCAGTGTGGCCAGCCCCTGTCCGCACGCGTGCTGATCAATCCGATAGCCGACTTGCGCTGACCCCGTCGACGGGTCGATGCTTTTCAGATTGGCTCGACCGACGATTCTCTGGCTGGAATCCTCGATGACAAACGGGTGCCAGGCGCCGACGGCAAATCCGGACAAATAGCTTTCGATATGATCGGCGACACCCTGCAACGAGTAAAAACCAGGCTCGCGCGCATCGATATGGGATTCGAACCATTCACGGTTCTGGATTTCGAAAGCGAGCAATGCTTGAGCGTCAGTCATTTTCAGCTCACGTACGCTAAATGATTCCATTCATCACCTCTCCTGAGGCTTGTGTCGAATTGTCTCGAGTCTATCTCATGCAATTTGGCCGGGACGAGCCTTCCCTTTCTCTAGACCGAGTGGCTTGCGCAATACATATGGAAAATCGTATATTCGGATAACCATATGTATCGAGCCACGCCAATGCTCAATCCTGCCGCCGTATTCAAATGTCTGTCCGACGAAACCCGCGCCCGGGCCACCCTGCTCATCACTCGGGAAGGCGAGTTGTGCGTGTGTGAGCTGGTCTGCGCCCTGGACGACAGTCAGCCGAAGATTTCCCGCCATCTTGCCCAGCTTCGCGGCTGCGGCCTGCTTCTCGACCGCCGCCAGGGGCAGTGGGTGTATTACCGGCTCAACCCCGATCTACCCGCGTGGGTTCGCGACGTTCTCGAGACAACCTTGCTGGCGAACGCCGACTGGCTTGCGCAAAACAGCACTCGCCTTGCCGTGATGGGCGACCGTCCGCTCAACACCTCCCCCTGCTGCTGACCCTTCAACCGTCGAGACTGCGCATGCTTACTGCATTTTCCATTTTCCTGCTCACCATGGTGCTGGTCATCTGGCAACCCAAGGGTCTGGGCGTCGGCTGGAGCGCCTCCCTGGGCGCCGTCCTCGCCCTGCTGGCAGGCGTCGTGACGCTGCACGATATTCCGCTGGTGTGGGCCATTGTCTGGAACGCCACGGCGACGTTCATCTCGCTGATCATCATCAGCCTGTTGCTCGACGAGGCCGGGTTCTTCCAGTGGGCCGCCTTGCATGTGGCGCGCTGGGCCAAGGGTGACGGGCGCCGTCTGTTCGTCTTCACGATACTGCTGGGGGCCGGCGTATCCGCATTGTTTGCCAATGACGGCGCCGCCCTGATCCTGACCCCCATCGTTGTTTCAATACTGCTCGCCCTGCGTTTTTCGCCAGCCTCTACCCTGGCGTTCGTCATGGCGGCCGGCTTTATCGCCGACACGGCGAGCCTGCCCCTGGTGGTGTCCAACCTCGTCAACATCGTTTCGGCGGACTACTTCGACCTGGGCTTCAGCGAATACGCCGCCATCATGGTGCCGGTCAACTTCGTGGCCGTGGCGACCACGCTCGTGGTGCTGTACCGGTTTTTCCGCCGGGACATTCCCAGGCACTACTCCCTCGATGACGTGATGGATCCGCGACGCGCCGTGCGTGATCCCCTGACCTTCCGTGTCGGCTGGATCGTCCTGGCCCTGTTGTTGATCGGGCTGTTTGCCCTGGAGCCCCTGGGCATTCCCGTCAGCGCCATCGCAGCGGTCTGTGCCGCGCTGCTGTTCGCCGTGGCGGCGCGCGGGCATGTGATCTCGACGCGACGGGTGCTGCGTGAAGCGCCCTGGCAGGTGGTGATCTTTTCGCTGGGCATGTACCTGGTGGTGTACGGGCTGAAAAATGCCGGGCTGACTACCTACATGACCATGGCACTGAACCGCATGGCCGAGTTCGGCATCTGGGGCGCTGCGTTGGGCACTGGCCTGCTCACGGCCTTGCTGTCATCGGGCATGAACAACATGCCCACGGTGTTGGTGGGAGCGCTGTCGATTCAAGCCAGTGATGCCACCGGTGTAGTACGTGAAGCCATGATCTACGCCAATGTCATCGGTTCCGACCTGGGCCCCAAGATCACCCCCATCGGCAGCCTGGCCACCCTGCTCTGGCTGCATGTGCTGGAGCGCAAGGGCATCCGCATTACCTGGGGTTACTACTGCAAGGTCGGCGTGGTGCTGACCCTGCCGATTCTGCTCATCACCTTGTCCGCCCTGGCCATGCGCCTGAGCGTCTAGCCCTGTGCGTCCGCCAAGAGGAGTCATCATGCGCGTTCTGTTTATGTGTACCGCCAATAGCTGCCGCAGCATCCTGTCCGAAGCCATGTTCAACCATCTCGCCCCCGAAGGTTTTCAGGCAATCAGTGCCGGCAGCTTCCCCAAGGGACAAGTGCTGCCCCGCAGCCTGAGCACCTTGCAGGAAGCCGGCATTGCCATCGACGGCTTGAGCAGCAAAGGCAACGAGGCGTTCGAAGCCAACCCGCCGGACATCGTCATCACGGTCTGCGACAAGGCCGCCGGCGAGGCGTGCCCGGTGTACTTCGGGCCGGCACTCAAAGCCCATTGGGGCCTGGAAGACCCATCGGACATCAAGGGCGATGAAGCAACGGTAGCGGCGGCGTTCCACTCAACCCTGGCGCGCATCGAAACGCGCTGCCGGGCATTGCTCGACCTGCCTTTTACACAACTTGACCGCGATGCGCTGAAGCACGAACTCGACCGCATCGGCACGCTTTGACCGGAGCCCCCATGACCCACCCCCTGCCCAATCTCGACACATCACTGACCCAGCCCATCGCCAACGGGCGCGACGACCAGCACAAACCGCGCATCCTGTTGTTATACGGTTCGACTCGTGCGCGGTCGTTCAGTCGCCTGCTGGTCGAGGAAGCAGCCCGGTTGCTCGAACACTTCGGCGCCGAGACGCGGATCTTCAATCCATCCGGCCTGCCGCTACCGGACGACGCGCCCTCCGACCACCCGAAAGTCCAGGAACTGCTCGAACTGATGCAGTGGTCTGAAGGACAGGTCTGGTGCTCGCCAGAGCGCCACGGCTCCATGTCGGCGGTGTTCAAGGCGCAAATCGACTGGGTGCCGTTGGCGTTGGGCGCCGTTCGCCCAACCCAGGGAAAAACCCTCGCGGTCATGCAAGTCTGCGGCGGTTCCCAGTCCTTCAATGTGGTGAATCAACTTCGTGTGTTGGGGCGCTGGATGCGCATGTTCACCATCCCCAATCAATCCTCCGTGCCAAAGGCTTTTCTGGAGTTCGACGAGGCCAATCGCATGAAGCCCTCGTCGCTGTACGACCGGGTGGTAGACGTCATGGAGGAACTGGTGAAATTTACCCTGCTGCTGCGGGATCGCCCCGACCTGGTTGACCGCTACTCGGAACGAAAAGAGTCCGCAGAGGAACTGACTCAGCGTGTGAATCAGCGGTCGATCTGAATATTGCTTCATGGAATCCATCGAATTCTGGGCGTGTCGGGCTTAACATGGACGTCGGTTCAACAGGAGGGCTGCAATGGATCTGAAGTTCAGTCACGTCGATGTACTGGTCAATAATCTCGAAGAAGCCTGTGCTTACTACGCACAGATACTCAATGCCAGGATCTCCAAAACGCTCGTCTGGGAACGAGGTGGTCTGCACGTGCGCTACGCGATTGCGCTGATCGGTCAAGAGCGTTTCATGTTGGTACAGCCATTGGCGGGGAACCTGAGGGAGCTATTAGACTCCTCGGGAGAAGGGATGATTTATCGCCACTGCTATTCGACGCCGGATATCGAGAAGGCCTACGACGAACTGATGGTCGCCGGTGTTCAGCCAGAAGACGAAAACGGAAAGCCATTGGCCCGCGCGAACCTGCAATCCCCGTCCGGGACACGCATTATCTGGTTGCCCAAGCGCTTCGGGCACTTCTCTATCGAAATCCTGGAAGACAAGGCGCTAGAGGCATTTGTAGAAGCTGCATTTTCCTGAGTGATGCGGCGATGAACGTCTGTTTTGAGTCGACTGGAACGAAGCGCATGATCCCGCCTCGTACCCCAGCATTGTCCGCGGACAATTGACAAAAAACAGGGATTGGGGGGAAGTGTTCCAGCCGCTTTGGCGACGCCGCATTGCTGGCACAGCTTTTTTTGGGGGCTTTCACTGGCTTGGAGGAACCCTCATTGTCGACTCGGACGCGGTCCCTTGTAGGAGCTGGCTTGCCAGCGATGGTCGTTAACGATAACGCGTATAACCTGGATAAACGCGGCGCACTTGAGTCCATCGCCGGCAAGCCGGCTCCTACAGTTTCCCGGAAATGCGTGAAGAACTTTTTTAGGCCCCAAACTTTAAGAGTCCTTCTCAATACAACGCATTTTTTTCAGCAGATTGGATCCGTAATACCCCGTTGAAAGCACCTACACTGACACGTTATCTCGCCTACTTCGGAATTCGCCGATTAAGGAGCCATGCGTGCACAGAGAACGGGGAAAGCTCTCGCTGGTAATGGAATGGGCGGTCGTTGTTGAGGACGACCCGGCAATTCGCAAGTTGATCGTCGATATCCTGAACGAGATCGGTCTCCTTACCCTGGACTTCGACACTGCCGATGACGCCTTGACCTACCTGCGGTGCATGCCGGACGGTTGCCTGCTGGTGATCACGGATCAAGCCTTGCGAGGTCAACTCCAAGGAGCGGAATTCATAAGGATGGTGAAGGAGAAATGGCCCGCTACCGCTTCGATTCTCACCTCCGGTTCCGTGCTGGAGGCCTCAATAGTGCCCTACTCAACGACGTACCTGGCTAAGCCCTGGTCTAAAGATGATCTGGTGAGGGCTGTAGCAAACCTGCTACAGCCTGATCGCCCCTTCGGAAAATAGTCGTGACGGTTTGCGAACCGTGAGTTTGCCTGGCGCTGCGTTTTACATCCTGGCGTGAGGGCCACCCCAGGTAGATTGTTTTGAGAGCTGTCGCTTGGCAGTCTTCAAAATGATGTCGCAACACCATCATTCCTCGCTAACACCCAACGTAGACACGTATTCGTTCACAAAATCCCTCATTGCAAGCGCGATAAGTAGCCAGCTATTTGTTGACGAAAGTCTGAAGTATTCATTTGAACTTTCGGATTCTTTCACCGCTCGGCCTATGCCTAACATCGGCTCCACAGCGAACCAGCCATTTGATCGGCGGGTGCCGTCGAAGTGCTTTTGCAGTAGGCCCTGGGATTTTTGAGGATCACCGATGAAGCTGGAAATTTTTCGCACGCTGTGGGGTTACACCGCCAGCAAGGCTCAGGCACTCGAAGAGTTGCTGCAAGCGGGCTTTGACGGCATGGAAGCACGCCTGCCACTGGACGCCCGTGAACGGGCCGAGTTTGCTGCCTTTCTGAAGGCCAACCGCGTGGGCTATATCAGCACTGTCTTCACCGCGTACGACGTGCTGCCGGAACAGTCGGCAACGCCTGCCGTGCACCTCGTTGACCTCGACCACAAGCTCGCCTTGGCCGCTGATCTCTCCCCGCGTTTCGTCAATGTGCTGGCGGGCAACGACCGTTGGTCCTTGCCGCAACAAGTGGAGTTTTTTGGCCAGGCGCTGGATCTGGCGCGCAAGCACGGCCAGGTCTGCAGTTTCGAAACTCACCGCTCGCGTTCGCTGTTCAACCCCTGGGTGACCCTGGAGCTGATCCGGCAACTGCCTGATCTGTTGTTCACCAGTGACATCAGTCATTGGGTCGTGACTTGCGAGCGTCTGTTGAACGACCCGGCCGATGACCTCAGTGCTTTCGTCGAGCGGGTCCACCACATCCAGGCCCGGGTCGGTTACGACCAGGGGCCGCAGGTTCCGCACCCTGCCGCGCCCGAATATGCCAGGGAACTGGCCTTCCATCAGCAGCACTGGGAAAGCATCTGGCGCTCGCAGCAGGCCCGCGGTTACCAGGTCAGCACCCTGACCCCGGAATTCGGTGCCGACGGCTACCTGCATCACCTGCCCTTCACCAATGTCCCGGTCGCCGACCTGTGGTCGTTGAACATGTGGATGGGCCAGACCGAACGCGAACATTTCGAGCGATTCCACCACTCAAGCCATCCTTAGGGAGCCGATGCGTCATGCCTGACAATAAAAACAACAGCGCCAGTACTGACACACAAAAAGCCAACTTCAACAGCATTCCGGTGGTCAACATCGCCGGCCTGTTCAGCTTTGAACTGGAACACCGCCTGGCCGTGGCCGAACAATTGGGGCGCGCCGCCAGCGACGTCGGGTTCCTCTACATCACCGATCACGGCATCGACCCGCAACTGATCGCCAACCTGCGCAAGGCGGCCAAGGACTTCTTCGACCAGCCCCTGGACGAGAAGATGCGCCACTACATCGGCACCTCGCAAACCCACAAGGGCTTTGTACCCGAAGGCGAAGAGGTCTATTCCAAGGGCAAGCCGGACCACAAGGAAGCCTTCGACGTCGGCTTCGAAGTCCCGGCCGATGACCCGCTGGTGCTGGCCAACACGCCATTGCTGGGGCCCAACGACTGGCCGCAGCTGGCAGGTTTCAAGGCATCGGTACAGGCCTACTACGAAGCGATCTTCGCCCTGGGCCGGCGCCTGTTCGGCGGCTTCGCCCTGACCCTGGGCCTGGAAGAAAACTACTTTGACAGCCTGGTCACCCGGCCGCCGTCCAAATTGCGCCTGATCCACTACCCGTTCGACGGTGCGGCCCATGACGCACCGGGACTTGGCGCCCATACTGATTACGAGTGCTTCACCATCCTCCTGGCCGACAAACCGGGCCTTGAGGTGATGAACAATCTCGGCCAATGGATCGATGCACCACCGATTGCCGATGCCTTTGTGGTCAACATCGGCGACATGCTGGAAGTGATGACCGCAGGCGCATTCGTGGCCACGGCGCACCGGGTGCGCAGCGTGAAGGAGGAGCGATATTCCTTTCCGCTGTTTTATGCCTGCGACTATCACACCCAGATCAAACCGCTGCCCGGCTTCGCCCAGGCAGGCAACGACTACGAAGAAATCACGATCGGCGAACACATGTATGGCCAGGCGCTGCAGACCTATCAGTATCTGCGCCAGAGGGTGGCCAACGGGGACGTTCAACTGCCAGGCAAGGCACGTAAGCCCGCCAGTTTCGGACATTTGAAAAATCAGGCGCAACCGTCCTGATTGAAGTTTTCAGTTAAACCCCTACCTACGCCGGAGTCAGTAAAATGAAAAACAATAAGAAAAACCTTTTGAGCCTGGCTGTATTGGCAGCCGGCATGTTCGGCGCCTCGATGAGCATGGCCGCCGGTGACACGTTCAAGGTCGGCATGGAAATCACCTACCCGCCTTTCGAGTCCTATGACAAGGACAAGAATGTGGTGGGTTCCGACCCCGAGCTGGCAACGGTGCTGGCCAAACACATGAACGCCAAGGTGGAGTTCGTCGACACCAAGTTCCCGAGCCTGATCCTGGGCCTGAACTCCGGCAAGTACGATGCGATCATTTCCGGCATGTACATCACGCCGGAGCGCCAGACCCAGGCCCAGACCATCGCCTATGCCAACACCGGCGCCGCGGTCATGGTGCCCAAGGGCAGCGAGATCAACGCGAAGAAACCTGAAGACCTGTGCGGCCTGAAGCTGGGCCTGGAACAGGGCACCACCTGGGTCAAGGAATTCAGGAAGCTGTCCGACGAATACTGCGTGCCGAACAACAAAGGCGCGATCACCGTCAGCGAGTACCCTTCGGCCCCCGAAGTGACCCAGGCCCTGCTGTCCAAGAACATCCAGGCCCAGGTCGAAATCGCCGGCGCCGCCAAAATGATCGCGGAAAAGACCAACGGCCGGGTCGTGATCACCACCGAGCATCCGATCTATCAGCAGACCCTGGGCATCTTCGTCAAGAAAGGCAACGACGAAACCTACCAGGCCGTGCAAAAGGCCTTCGAGGAGACGAAAAAGAGCGGAGAATATGCCGCAATCCTCAAGAAATATGGCCTGGAAGAGCCGACCGCCAACTAAGAACCTGTCCTTGTAGTCTGGTTATCTGCCGCTCCTGCACGGGGGCGGCAGATCGAGGTGCCCCATGCAATTCGATTGGTCGTATTTCTTCTCCCTGTTCTCCCTGCCGGACTTCTGGAATGCCTGCGTCACGGTGATCCAGCTCAGCGCCCTGGCCTGGTTCATCGGCATGCTGCTGGGGTTTGTCCTGGCCTCGGCCAAACTGTCCCAGTCGCCCTTGCTGCGCATTCCCGCGGCGGTCTACATCTGGTTCTTCCGCAGCATCCCGTTGCTGGTGCTGGTGGTGTTCGTCTACAACCTGCCGCAATTGTTTCCCGGCAGCGGACCGATTCTGTCCAACCCTTTCTACTCAGGCCTGCTGGCCCTGGTGGTCACTGAAGCGGCGTACATGGCGGAGATCCATCGTGGCGGCCTGATTTCCGTGGCCAAGGGCCAAAAGGAAGCCGGACGCGCGCTGGGTGTCGGCCTGTTCGGCATGCAGCGCCTGATCGTGATTCCCCAGGCTTTCCGCATTTCCCTGCCCACGCTGATCAATGAATACATCACCGTGGTCAAGCTGACCTCGCTGGTCTCGGTCATCTCCCTGACCGAGATCCTCACGGTCGGCCAACGCCTCTACGCCACCAACTTCCTGGTCATGGAAACCCTGGCGGCGGTTGGCGTCTACTACGTGCTGATCGTCACCGTATTCGGCTATTTCCTGCAGCGCCTGGAGCGCTACCTGGACCTGAACTTCCGCAAGCCACACACCCTCGACGACGCCACCATCGCCAGGTTCAAGGCCAGCGCCGAAGCCTTGCCCGACATTGCTCGCAAAGCCACAGGCAACAACACCACGCCGATCCTGCAACTGAACAACATCCAGAAGAGCTATGGCACGCACAAGGTGTTGCTGGGCATCGACCTGAATGTCGATTACGGCCAGGTGGTCTCGATCATCGGGCCATCCGGCTCCGGCAAGACTTCGCTGATCCGCACGGTCAACGGCCTGGAAAGCATCGATACCGGCGACATCCAGTTGTTCGGCGAAACGTTCATCGAAGCTTCGGACAAACCCAACAGCGCCCGCCTGCGCAAAGGCGTGCGGCACATCGGCATGGTGTTCCAGAACTTCAACCTGTTCCCGCACCGCACCATTCTCGACAACGTCACCCTGGCGCCGCGTTACCACGGCCAACCGGGCGAGCTGAGTGAACATCGTGCCTATGCGCTGCTGGACAAGGTCGGCCTGCTGGCCCATGCCCACAAGTACCCGCACCAGCTCTCCGGCGGGCAGCAACAACGGGTGGCGATCGCCCGGGCCCTGGCGATGGAACCGCAGATCATGCTGTTCGACGAGCCGACCTCGGCCCTCGACCCGGAACTGGTCAACGACGTGCTCAACGTAATCCGCGACCTGGCGAAGGAAGGCATGACCATGCTGATCGTGACCCACGAAATGGACTTTGCCATGTCGATCTCCGATCGGGTGATTTTCATGGAGAACGGCAATATTCAACTCGATGCCGCTCCTGAAACCATCCGCTGCGATGCCGAGGGAGAACGCGTGCGGCGCTTCATGGGTATCGAAGCCCGATCGCCAAACCTGTCCGTAGAGGTGGATCACGCATGACCAAGCAACGACTTTCCTTGGGCTACTTTCTGCCACTTTCAAAAGCCATGAAGTCTCTTTGTGGGAGCGGGCTTGCTCACGAACACGGTGTGTCAGTAGACAGGTGTATAGCCTGGCACGCCGCCTTCGCGAGCAAGCCCGCTCCCACAGGGGCTAGCGGTGGTCCCTGCCCTCAGGTTGTGTTTACCGGCACAGTCGTCATCGATCTCGATCCGCAGTTTGATCCAGGTGCAAACCTATTTCAGGACTAGACAAGGAACACACGCATGAATCTTGGAATTGCAGGACGTTGGGCGCTGGTGTGCGCCGCCAGCAAAGGCCTGGGCAAAGCCTGCGCACAGGCACTCGTCAGCGAAGGTGTGAACGTGGTGATCACCGCACGGGGCGAGGACACGCTGAATGAAACGGCCCGTCAGCTCAGGGCGATAAACCCTGAAGTGACGGTGATCGCCGTGGCCGGAGACATTTCCACGCCCGAAGGTCGGGCGGCAGCGCTCACGGCCCATGAGCATTTCGATATCCTGATCAACAACGCCGGCGGCCCTCCCCCCGGGGATTTCCGCGAATGGAATCGCGACGCCTGGCTCAAGGCGCTGGATGCCAACATGCTGACCCCCATCGAGCTGATCAAGGCCACGGTAGACGGCATGGCAGCACGCGGTTTTGGCCGGATCATCAACATCACCTCGAGTGCCGTGAAGTCCCCGATCGAAAGCCTGGGCCTGTCCAATGGCGCGCGCAGTGGCCTGACGGGGTTCATCGCAGGGATTGCGAGGCAAGACAACATCGCCAGTCGCAACGTGACGATCAACAACCTGCAACCGGGCTCGTTCGACACCGATCGACTGCGCGGCAACCTGGTCGCTGCCGCCGAAGAGTTGGGGCAAGACAGTGAGGCATTCCTCGACGAATGCCGTCGCGAAATTCCGGCCAGGCGTTTCGGCTCACCCGAGGAATTCGGTGCGCTGTGTGCCTTCGTGTGCAGCAGCCATGCGAGCTACCTGACCGGGCAGAACCTGTTGATCGATGGCGGGGCCATTCGCTCCAGCCAGTAATCACCCGCGCACCATGGGCGCGGATGGCACAGTTTTTTTCGTCATCCGCCCCTGCTTCTCCCCTCTCCAAACC
>NZ_JAHBDR010000109.1:0-19148 GCF_019956575.1 Pseudomonas sp. A-R-19 | reverse complement strand
CGACTCTGCGTTCGCCCATCATGACTTCCACGGGGTCGCCAGGGATCATGCGAATCAACGCGAATGTCAGCAAGGTGATGCCGAAAAACGTGGGGATCAGTAACCCCAGTCGGCGGGCAATAAAACTAAACATCGTAAGGTGTACCTCATCAGCCGGTTAGGCGTGCCCGGCATTCCTGTGTCAGGAATGCCGGGAGTTTTCTTATCTACTTCACCTGGGTGGTGGCGAAGTTATTCGTGGTGAGGGGACTAATGTGATAGCCCTCTACGTTGTTGCGCATTGCGGTAAACATTCTAGTGTGTGCCATGCTGATCCATGGCTGGTCCTGGTTAAAAATAACCTGAGCCTGCTCGTAGAGCGCTGCACGCTCGACTGGATCGGTTTTTTCCCGAGCCTGGTCGAGCAGCGCCTGGAACTTGTCATTGCACCAGCGGGCGTAGTTTTCTCCGTTCTTGGCCGCTTCACAACTGAGCATAGGCGTCAGGAAGTTATCCGGGTCGCCGTTATCGCCCGCCCATCCGGCGGAAACCATGTCGTGCTCGCCGTTTTTCGCGCGTTTGAGCATTTCGCCCCATTCCATTACGCGGATGTCGATCTTGATTCCGACCTTGGCCAGGTCGGCTTGCATCATCTGCGCGCCGAGCATTGGGTTCGGGTTGGTCGGACCGCCACCGTTGCGGGTGAACAGGGTGAAGGTGGTGCCTTCCGGTACGCCGGCTTCCTTGAGCAGGGCGCGAGCCTTGTCCAGGTCATGGGCCGGGTTCTTCAGGTCGTGGTTGTAGCCCAGCAGGGTATCCGGATACGGGTTGACCGCAGCCGTTGCATTGCCCTTGCCGAACAACGCATTGACGTACGCCTCTTTGTCGAAGGCGATGTCGATGGCTTTGCGCACCCGCACGTCACTCATGTACTTGTGCGTGGTGTTCATGGCGACGTAGGAAACGGTCATCGCGTTCATTTCGTCGACCTTCAGGTTCGGGTCTTTCTTGATGGTCGGGATGTCATCCGGCTTCGGGTACAGCGCGACCTGGCACTCGTTGGCCTTGAGCTTTTGCAGGCGCACGTTATTGTCGATGGCGATGGCCAGGATCAGCGCATCGGCCGGTGGCTTGCCACGGAAGTAATCCGGGTTGGCCTTGAAGCGAACCTGGGCGTCCTTGTTGTAACGCTGGAAGACGAACGGCCCGGTGCCGATCGGCTTGTTGTTCAGGTCGCCGGCCTTGTTGGCCTTGAGCAATTGATCGGCGTACTCGGCGGAGTAGATCGAGGAGAAGGCCATGGCGATGTCGGCCAGGAACGGCGCTTCACGACGGGTCAGGGTGAACTTGACCGTGTTGTCGTCGACTTTCTCGACGCTTTTCAGCAGTTCCTTGAAGCCCATGCTTTCAAAGTACGGGAAACCCACGCTCGACAGTTTGTGCCATGGATGATTCGGGTCCAGCTGGCGCTGGAAGCTCCAGACCACGTCATCGGCATTCATGTCGCGGGTCGGCTTGAAGTATTCGGTGGTGTGGAACTTGACGCCTTTACGCAGATGGAAGGTGTAGCTCAGGCCGTCTTCGCTGATGTCCCAGGAATCAGCCAGCGCCGGAATCACCTCGGTGGTACCCGGTTTGAAGTCCGCCAGGCGATTGAAGATGGTTTCGGCCACGGCATCGGCGGTGACTGCAGTCGTGTACTGGACCATGTCGAAGCCTTCGGGGCTGGCTTCGGTGCAAACCACCAGGGGCTTGGCCGAGACACCGACAGCGACACTGAGCAAAGCAGCCGCGATGGCCGCACGTAGGGGAAGCATTTTCATCAAGAACCCTCTGCAATCAGTTAAAGGACAAAAGCCGAACGGCCGATTCATCGCGGAACCCGCCGTTCGGCAGCGGCATTACAGGATGTTGAATGGAACCGTGGTCACGAGACGGAACTCGTTGATGCTGCCGTCAGCCTGGTTTTCGCTGGCACGGTGAGCGGTGTAGGTACCGCGGATCGTGGTGGCCTTGAGCGGGCCGCTCTGCACGGCGTAGGTCGCGCCGATGCCGTATTCATAGTGGTGTTCGCCATCCTGGGACTGGATGCCGTCATAACCTTTGCCAACCACGCCGCCGTTGCCGGTGTAGTGGGTGCCGTCGATACCCCAGCCGCGCGCCTGGTAGATGTTGAACTTCAGGCCTGGTACGCCGTATTCGGCCATGTTCAGACCGTAGGCAACCTGGAACGATTTTTCGTTCGGGCCGTTGAAGTCCGACAGCAGGGAGTTGGCCAGGTAGATGCCGTTGGTTTCGTGCAGGTAGTCGAAGTACTCGTTACCGTTCACTTCCTGGTACGAGAAGGTCAGGGTATGGGCCTGGTGGGTCAGGCCGAACGACAGGGAATAGGTGTCGTTGTCGATGTCGCCGATCAGTGCCTTACCGGTTTCCTGGGTTTTGTAGTAGTTCAGGCCGGTGGTCAGGCTCAGTACCTGGCTGTCGCCCAGTACGTGGGAAGCGCCGAAGTAGTACTGGTTCCAGATGTCTTCAGCCTGGGTCGCCCAGAGGCTGGTGGTCAGGCTGGCGAATGGGGTGTAGGTCAGGCCGCCGGTGTAGACGTGATCGGTCTCGACGATGCCGTTGGCGTATTCGGTGCGGAATTTACGCTGGCTTTCTTCGGTACGTGGCGAGTTGCGGTCGAAGGTGGCCAGGTCGAAGGCCAGGTTGTTCAGCTCTTCGCTGTGGATGGCCAGACCTTCGAAGCTCGAAGGCAGTGCACGGTTGCCGATCACATCGACCATCGGGCTGCTGAAGTTCATGCGGCCGGCGGTCAGGGTGGTGTTGGAGACACGGGCCTTGACGTTGGCCAGGCCCAGTTTGCTCCACTGGCCTTGAGCGTCGCCGCCCTCCTTGGTCAGGGTACGGTTGTTGCCCGCGCCAGGGCGAGTGCCCGGTGCGCCGCCGTTGTTGGACGCCAGGTCCTTGCGGTCCCGGTCCAGCGCGATGGCGTTGTAGGCCGCCACTTCGGTGCTGAAGCCTACGGTGCCTTCGGTGAAGCCCGAGTTGTACTTGAGGATGGTGCCCTGGACCCAGTTGATCCTGCGATCGGTCGGGGTCGAAACGCCGTCTTTCTTGTAGGCGAATTTGGCGCCGCGTTGCAGTTGCTCGTTGGCGTACCAGTTACGCGTGGTGCCGGTGATCGACTGGCCTTCGACAAAGCCGGTGGCTTCGCTTTGGGCGCTTTTCTCGTTCACGGTAACCGGGGTGAAAGCCTGGCTTTGGGATTCTGCGTAAGCCGTGGCGGTTACGCTGCTGATGGCCAAGGCCAATAACGCGGTGCTGCTCAGTTTCATGGGTAAAGCTCCTGACTTTCTTTTTTTATGCCGGTCTTTTTTTGTGATCCGGCTATTGGTTTAGAACTCATTCACGGCAACGCAAACGTTTGCTGTTGGCCAAATTGGCGAAAGACGGCAAAGCGTCTGCGTGAGGGCGGAAAATCCGCCCCCCGGCATTTCTGGCTAATCGGTTATTTTTCTATGCTGACACCCGAGAAAACATTGCGACCGAACGGGCTCACCTTGAACCCTTCGATTTTGGCGCTCAGCGGCTGGTTGACCGTTGAGTGGGCGACTGGCGTGATCGGCACTTGCTGCTTGAGCAACTGCTGCGCCTGTTTGTAGAGCAGGGTGCGCTGGTCTCGGTCGGTGACGACCTTGGCCTGCTTGATCAGCTTGTCGTAAGCCGGATCACACCACATCGAGTAGTTGTTACCGCCAATGGCGTCGCAGCTGTAGAGCGTGCCCAGCCAGTTGTCCGGATCACCGTTGTCACCGGTCCAGCCAATCAGGCTGATGTCGTGCTCGCCATTCTTGGTGCGCTTGATGTACTCGCCCCACTCATAGCTGACGATCTTCACCTTGAGGCCGATCTTCGCCCAGTCAGCCTGGAGCATCTCGGCCATCAACTTGGCGTTAGGGTTGTACGGACGCTGGACCGGCATGGCCCAGAGAGTGATTTCGGTACCTTCCTTGACGCCGGCAGCCTTGAGCAATTCCTTGGCTTTTTCCGGGTTGTAGGCGGCGTCCTTGATCGTGTCGTCGTAGGACCATTGGGTCGGCGGCATGGCGTTGACCGCCAGTTGCCCCGCGCCCTGGTAGACGGCATTGAGAATGCCCTGCTTGTTCACCGCCATGTCCAGCGCCTGGCGTACTTCGAGCTGGTCGAACGGTTTGTGGCGCACGTTGTAGGCGATGTAGCCGAGGTTGAAGCCAGGCTTCTCGATCAGTTGCAGCGCCGGGTCGTTCTTCAGCGCAGGCACATCGGCGGGGCGCGGGTGCAGGGTGATCTGGCACTCGCCGGCCTTGAGTTTCTGCACCCGCACCGAGGCGTCGGTGTTGATGGCGAAAATCAGGTTGTCGAGCTTGACCCGGCTCGGGTCCCAGTAGTGCTTGTTACCGGTGTAACGGATGTTCGAGTCTTTCTGGTAGCTCTTGAACACGAACGGCCCGGTACCGACCGGCTTCTGGTTGATGTCGCTCGGTTTGCCTTCGGCCAGCAGCTTGTCGGCGTACTCGGCCGAAAGGATGGCGGCGAAGCTCATGGCGATGTTCTGGATGAACGCGGCGTCCACGCTGTTGAGCGTAAAGACCACGGTCAGCGGCCCGGTCTTTTCGACCTTGGCGATGTTCTTGTTCAGGCTCATGCCGTTGAAATACGGAAACTCTGTCGGATAAGCCTTACGGAAAGGTTGTTGCGGATCGAGCATGCGATTGAACGTGAACAGCACGTCATCGGCGTTGAAATCGCGGGTCGGCGTGAAGTACTTGGTGGTGTGAAACTTCACCCCTTCGCGCAGGTGAAACGTGTATTTGAGGCCGTCCTCGGAAATTTCCCAGCTCGTGGCCAGGCCCGGTACGACGTTGGTCGCGCCTTTTTCAAACTCTGCCAGTCGGTTGTACAGCGGCTCGGCGGCATCGTTGTCGGTCGCAGTGGTGTACTGCGCCGTGTCGAAACCGGCGGGGCTGCCTTCGGAGCAGAACACCAGGCTGTTGTTGGCGGCTTGGCTGATGGAAGTGGCGGCCAACAGGCCGGTGCCCAGCAATGCGGATAAAACCAAGGTATGGCGCATAACGCTCCCTTTTCTCTTATGTGTTGTCAGTGAGCCGCCGTCCCGTCCGCGGACGTAGAGGCATCACTGATTTCAAGCCATGCACGCAGCAGTAACCGATGACCCACGCATGCACTGGTCGGATCCCGACGGTATGAGCCACGGGTCCGGCAGTAAATGCGTAGAGTCCTAAAGACTCGTAGGAAATGGCAACGCGTCCTTACCCGATGCTGTAGCCAGCTGCGGATTTGGATGTAGGCAAATTCCTGCTTTGCTCGGTAGATAAAGCAACGGCGACGTCAGAAACGTCGCCGTTGCAAAACCTTACTTGCTGACGCTGACGCCGTAGAAGGAGTTCAAGCCGAATGGGCTGATCTTGAAGTCCTGCACGTTGTCGCGCATAGGCTGGAACACCGTCGAGTGAGCGATAGGTGTCATTGGAACCGCGTCCTTGAGGACGTGTTGTGCCTGCTTGTACAGTTCGGTGCGCTTGGCCTGATCGGTCGTGCGCTTGGCTTCCTTGACGATGCCGTCGAACTTCTTGTCGCACCATTTGGAGAAGTTGTTGCCTTCCAGCGAGTCGCAGCCGAACAGCACGTTCAGCCAGTTGTCCGGATCACCATTGTCACCGCTCCAGCCAATCAGCATCGCCTGGTTTTCGCCACCTTTGGAGCGCTTGATGTACTCGCCCCACTCGTAGCTCTGGATCTTGACCTTGAGGCCGATCTTGGACCAGTCGGACTGCAGCATTTCTGCCATCAGTTTGGCGTTCGGGTTGTACGGACGCTGAACCGGCATCGCCCAGAGAACGATTTCCGTGCCATCTTTCACGCCAGCTTCCTTGAGCAGCTCCTTGGCTTTCTCAGGGTTGTACGGCGCATCCTTGATGGTAGTGTCGTAGGACCACTGGGTCGGTGGCATGGCGTTGACGGCCAGTTGACCGGCGCCCTGGTACACGGAGTCGATGATCTGTTGCTTGTTGACCGCCATGTCCAGTGCCTGACGCACTTTCAGCTGGGCCAGCGGGTTTGGCTCGTTGCTGCCCTTGACCTTGTCCATCACGTTATAGGCGATGTAACCGAGGTTGAAACCAGCCTGGTCAGGCACCTTCAGGGTCTTGTCTTCCTTCAGGGCTTTCAGGTCGGCCGGACGCGGGAACAGGGTGACCTGGCACTCGTTCTTCTTCAGCTTCTGGATACGCACCGACGGGTCGGTAGTGATAGCGAAGATCAGGTTGTCGATCTTCACGTCTTCCGGCTTCCAGTAGTCCTTGTTCCCGGTGTAGCGGATGTTGGAGTCTTTCTGGTAGCTCTTGAACACGAACGGACCAGTGCCGACCGGCTTCTGGTTGATGTCGGCGGCCTTGCCTTCCTTGAGCAGCTGGGCAGCGTACTCGGCGGACTGTACGGAAGCGAAGCTCATGGCCATGTTCTGGATGAACGCGGCATCAACTTCTTTCAGGGTGAACTTGACAGTGTGGTCGTCGACTTTATCGATCTTGGTGATGTTGGTGTCCATCCCCATGTCGGTGAAGTACGGGAATTCGGTCGGGTACGCTTTGCGGAACGGGTCATCCTTGTTAATCATGCGATTAAAGGTGAACAGCACGTCGTCGGCGTTGAACTCACGAGTCGGCTTGAAGTACGGGGTGGTGTGGAACTTGACGCCTTCACGCAGGTGGAAGGTGTAGGTCAGGCCGTCATCGGAGATGTCCCACTTGGTCGCCAGACCAGGAATTACGGCGGTGCCGCCGCGCTCGAACTGGGTGAGGCGGTTGAACATGGTTTCTGCAGAGGCGTCGAAGTCGGTTCCGGTGGTGTATTGACCTGGATCGAAACCGGCCGGGCTCCCTTCGGAGCAGAACACCAGGTTGGTCGCTGCTTGGGCGAACGGTGCGCTGGCTAGCAAGCTTGCGCCAACTAGAAACGGAATGACCGCGTGTTTAAGCATGGTGGCCTCATGATTTGTTGTCATTTTTGGAATTAGAGGACGACCTCGTGAGTCGTGCCTGCGGATACTTATGCAGGGGCCATACCCAATGCAAGATCCAGAGCGACTACAAGCCTTAAACGGTGGCACGAACGTACCTTAATGTCGCATTTGTATAAAACCTGACGCATTTGACCGTTTGCGCGGCATTTTTACGGTGCAAACGACGCACTTTTACGGTGCGCCATGAACACTGGGTGCTCCCGATCAGGGCGGGGTGTTACTTATTTATACCCCTGTTTTGTGGTGTGGGTATGGCGTGAATAAGAGTGGTTATTGTTGCGCCGATAGTGGCCAATCGAACTCAGTTGCACCCGATGCAACTGCCGGCTTTTTCCCGGTGGTCTATCCAGTTATAGCTCATGCCGGAAAACTGCCCAAAAAAAACGGCGATCATGTGAGTGATCGCCGTTTTTTTGTTCAGGGCCTATCGACTCAAGGCATCAGCACTTCAATCGAACCATCGGCGGTCATGCTCACCTGGCTGGTGCCGGCTTCAACATCCGGTGTCACCGGTGCGGCGTCCATGGCGGCGGCTTTCATCATCATCGGCGCGCGCAGGTAAGGCTGTGGATAACCGTTGCTGTTGAGGTTCAGGTTGACGATCTTGTAGCCCTTGCCGCCCAGGGCCTCAGTCGCAAGCTGGGCGCGGGCCTTGAAGGCGGTCACGGCGTCCTTGAGCAGGGCGTCTTCGCTGGCCTTGCGGGTCGGGGTGGCGATAGCGAAGTCCATGCCGCCCATTTTCAGGTCGGTGAGCAGTTCGCCGGTCAGCTTCGACAATGCGGCGAAGTCCGAGCTTTCCAGGCGCAATTCGGCACGCTCGCGCCAGCCGGTGATTTTCTGGCCCTTGGTGTCATAGATCGGGTAGCTGTTGCGACTGCCCTGACGCAGGGTGATGTCCTTGACTTGCTTGGCCTGGGCCAGCGCCTTGTTCATGGTGGTGCTGACGTCGGCGGCGAGTTTGGCCGGGTCGCTGTTCTGTTCTTCGGTATAGAGGGTCACGATCATCAGGTCGCGGGCCACTTCCTGACTGACTTCGGCGCGCAGGGAAATCTGGTTGTAATGAAGCTCGTCGGCGGCCAGGGCCGGGAGACTGGCGACGGTGCCAAGGCTCAGGGCGAGGAGGGCGGCGCTGCGGCGGAATGTGTGCATGAAGGCTCCTTGAAGGTGCGCAGGGGTATGATCCGGTCCTGCGTGAAACCATCAGACTCTAGCTTTTATGTTCCGGTTCGCACAGTTACAACTTCTATACAGATGCATGGCTGCCACTCGCTGTTTGTAGGAGCTGGCTTGCCAGCGATGGAGTCGCGGGCGCCGCGTTTATCCTGAATGCGCGCGTTATCGTTAACGTCCATCGCTGGCAAGCCAGCTCCTACATGTGGCCGTTTGCCGCACTTTTGCCTGTCAGCCCCTGTGCTTGGTTATACTCCCGGCGATCCGCCTGGAGCGCTCATCAGGAGAGCTCATGCTCGCCCCCGTTCAAATCACTTCCGCCACTCGCCAGAACCTCTGGCGGCTGACGTTCATCCGCACCTTGGTGTTGGCCGCCCAGGCAGGTTCCGTGGGCTTGGCCTACTGGCTCGAATTGTTGCCGCTGCCCTGGTTTCAACTGGCCGCGACGCTCGCATGCTCAATGCTGTTGTGCGTGTTCACGGCGATTCGCCTGCGCACCTCGTGGCCGGTGACGGAGCTCGAATACGCTGTGCAACTGGCCTGCGACCTGTTTATCCACAGCGCATTGCTATTCTTCTCCGGTGGTTCGACCAACCCCTTCGTCTCCTATTACCTGGTGCCGCTGACCATTGCCGCCGTGACGTTGCCATGGCGTTATTCGGTGATCCTGTCGGGTATCGCGCTGACGATGTACACGCTGTTGCTGGCGCAGTTCTACCCGCTGCAAACCTTCCCCATCGCTCGGGAAAACCTGCAGGTATACGGGATGTGGCTGAGCTTCGCTCTCGCCGCCGCAGTGATCACCTTCTTCGCCGCGCGCATGGCCGAAGAGCTGCGCCGCCAGGAAGAATTGCGCGCCATTCGCCGCGAAGAGGGCCTACGCGATCAGCAACTGCTGGCCGTCGCCACCCAGGCCGCCGGTGCGGCTCATGAATTGGGTACGCCGCTGGCGACCATGAGTGTGCTGCTCAAGGAAATGCGTCAGGATCACCATGATCCGATGTTGCAGGACGACCTGAGCGTGCTGCAGGATCAGGTCAAGCTGTGCAAGGAAACCTTGCAGCAGCTTGTTCGGGCGGCGGAGGCCAATCGTCGGTTGGCGGTGGAGATGCAGGATGTCACCGATTGGCTCGACGAAGCCCTCAATCGCTGGCACCTGATGCGCCCGGAAGCTAGCTATCGCTTCCAGCGCCTTGGCCAGGGCCCGGTCCCTCGCATGGCGCCGCCACCAGACCTGACCCAGGCGTTGCTGAATCTGCTGAACAACGCCGCCGATGCCTGCCCGGAAGGGCTGCAAGTGACGCTGGACTGGGATTGGGAAAACCTCACCATCAGCATTCGTGACCACGGCGCCGGTGTGCCGCTGGCCATCGCCGAGCAAATCGGCAAACCGTTTTTTACCACCAAGGGCAAAGGTTTCGGCCTGGGCCTGTTTTTGAGCAAGGCCAGCGTGACACGCGCCGGCGGCTCAGTGAAACTCTACAGTCATGAGGAAGGTGGCACGCTCACCGAGCTGCGCCTGCCCCGTGTCGCCCGAGGAGACGAACATGAGTGAAGAGATCCAAGTCGAAGGCGAAGAACTGCCGCATTTGTTGCTGGTCGATGACGATGCCACATTCACCCGCGTCATGGCTCGCGCCATGGCCCGCCGGGGTTTTCGCGTCAGCACCGCCAGTTCCGCCGAGGAAGGCCTGGAGCTGGCCAAGGCCGATCTGCCGGATTACGCCGCCCTGGACCTGAAGATGGACGGCGATTCCGGCCTGGTGCTGCTGCCCAAGTTGCTGGAAATGGACCCGGAAATGCGCGTGGTGATCCTCACCGGTTACTCGAGCATTGCCACTGCCGTCGAGGCGATCAAGCGCGGTGCCTGCAATTACCTGTGCAAACCGGCGGATGCGGACGACGTGTTGGCGGCGCTGCTGTCCGAACACGCCGATCTCGACAGCCTGGTGCCGGAAAACCCGATGTCGGTGGACCGCCTGCAGTGGGAGCACATCCAGCGCGTGCTGACCGAGCACGAGGGCAACATCTCCGCCACGGCCCGTGCCCTGGGCATGCACCGCCGCACCCTGCAGCGCAAACTGCAGAAGCGCCCCGTTCGCCGCTGAACCTGCGCTGAACGAATGCGGGCCGTATCTCGCGACAAACCGGACCGATCATCTATGATCGGTTCGTGTGTGCACTTTTCTTTATCGAGCCTTATCCATGAATCAGAACGCTGAGTATTCCGCGGTCAACGACGCCGTGCGCGGGCAGTTTTTTCGCAAAGTGTGGGCGATGATCACGCCTTACTGGCGCAGTGAAGAGAAGGCCAAGGCCTGGACGCTGCTGATCGCGGTGATTGCGCTGTCGCTGATCAGCGTGGGGATCTCGGTGTGGTTCAACACCTGGTACAAGGACTTCTACAACGCCCTGCAAAAGAAGGACGAGGCGGCGTTCTGGCAGTTGATCCTGTACTTCTGCGCGATTGCCGCGGTGGCGATCGTCGGCGCGGTGTACCGGCTCTATCTGACCCAGATGCTGACGATCCGCTGGCGGGCATGGCTGACTGAAAAGCACTTTGCGCGCTGGCTCGCCGACAAGAATTACTACCAGCTGGAACAGGGCGGTTACACCGATAACCCGGACCAGCGGATTTCCGAAGACCTCAACAACTTCACCTCCAACACCCTTGAGCTGGGTATCGGGCTGCTGCGCAATATCGTCAGCCTGGTGTCGTTCTCGATCATTCTGTGGGGCGTGTCGGGCAGTATTGAAGTGTTCGGCATCACCATTCCCGGCTACATGTTCTGGTGCGTACTGGTTTACGCGGTGGTCGGTAGCTGGTTGACGCATTTGATCGGTCGTCGCCTGATCGGCCTGAACAACCAACAACAACGCTTCGAAGCCGACCTGCGTTTCTCCATGGTGCGAATTCGCGAGAATGCCGAAAGCATCGCGTTGTACAACGGCGAGCCGAACGAAAATCGCCGGTTGAGCAATCGCTTCGGGATGGTCTGGCATAACTTCTGGGACATCATGAAGGTGTCCAAGCGCCTGACGTTCTTCACCGCCGGTTACAGTCAGGCCGCCATCATCTTCCCGTTCATCGTTGCCTCGCCGCGTTATCTCGCCGGCAAGATCGAACTCGGCGAACTGATGCAGATCAGCTCGGCGTTCGGCAATGTGCAGGAAAGCTTCAGCTGGTTCATCAGTGCGTACCAGAGCCTCGCCTCCTGGCGCGCCACCTGCGATCGTCTGCTCAGCTTCCATCAGGCCATGACTGACAACGAAGAGCGTGCGCCGGCCATCGACGTGCAGAATTCGGGCTCGGCGCTGAAGGTGCACAACCTCGGCCTCGATCTGGCTGAAGGTCGTCACCTGCTGACCAACGCCGACATGACCGTGGAGGAGGGCGAGCGTGTGATGCTCAGCGGTCGTTCCGGCAGCGGCAAGTCGACCTTGCTGCGGGCGATGGGACATCTGTGGCCGGCCGGCCACGGCAGTATTCGCCTGCCGGCGGCGCGCTACCTGTTCCTGCCGCAAAAGCCGTATTTGCCGATTGGCACCCTGCGTGATGTGCTCAGTTATCCCCAGCCCGGCGATACCTACCCGAACGAACGCTACGTGCAGGTGCTGGAAACCTGTCGCCTGCCGCACCTGGTTGCTCGTCTCGACGAAGCCAACCACTGGCAGCGCATGTTGTCGCCGGGTGAGCAGCAGCGCCTGGCCTTTGCCCGTGCACTGCTCTATGCGCCGCAATGGCTGTACATGGACGAAGCGACTTCGGCGATGGACGAAGAGGACGAGGCCACGTTGTATCAGGCGTTGATCGATGAGTTGCCGGGGCTGAGCATTGTCAGCGTCGGCCATCGCAGCAGCCTGAAGCGCTTCCATCCGCGGCATGTTCGTATCGAGAATGGCCATCTGGTGGACCAGGCGGTGACCGCATAACCACCCGGTTCCTTGTAGGCGCGAGCTTGCTCGCGATGGAGGCTAACGATAACGCGTGCTTTCTGAATAAACGCGGCGCGTTCAAGTCCATCGCGAGCAAGCTCGCTCCTACAAGGGCAAGGTGATCGTACAACCGCGTTGCGCTATGATGCGCTTTCAGCAGCCGAACTTTCGAGACAGATGTTCACCATGGAAAACCTCAACGACACACCACGCCTCCCTCGCAAGCGCCGCAGCCTCGCTCAGGAACTGGTGACGGTGCTGTCCGAGCAGATCCGCGACGGTCATCTCAAGCGTGGCGACAAGTTGCCTACCGAGTCGGCCATCATGGATGCCCATGGTGTCAGCCGCACGGTGGTGCGCGAGGCGATTTCCCGTTTGCAGGCGGCAGGGCAGGTGGAAACCCGCCACGGTATCGGCACCTTCGTGCTCGACACGCCGAGCCCGAGCGGTTTCCGTATCGACCCGGCGACCGTGGTGACCTTGCGCGATGTGCTGGCGATCCTGGAACTGCGCATCAGCCTGGAAGTGGAATCTGCCGGGCTGGCGGCGCAACGTCGCAGTCCGGAACAGTTGGCCAACATGCGCGCCGCCCTCGATGCGTTGAACGAAAGTGCCGCCCACGCCAGTGACGCCGTGGCTTCGGACTTCGCTTTCCACCTCGAAATCGCGCTGTCCACCGGCAACCGCTATTTCACCGACATCATGACCCACCTGGGCACCAGCATCATTCCGCGCACTCGGCTGAACTCCGCGCGCCTGGCCCATGACGACCAGCAGCACTACATGGGTCGCCTGAGCCGTGAGCACGAGGAAATCTACGACGCCATTGCCCGCCAGGATTCCGATGCGGCGCGTGCGGCCATGCGCCTGCACCTGACCAACAGCCGTGAGCGGTTGCGTCATGCCCATGAAGAGGCTGAGGCGCAGCGCGGCTGAGTGTTCTGCTTCCAGTCCTGTATTGACTGACAGATTGCCTTCGCGAGCAAGCCCGCTCCCACACTTGATTTGTGCACGATGCACATCCCCTGTGGGAGCGGGCTTGCTCGCGAAGTGGCCTTCAGCCGCGCCGCAAAACCTTCAACCAGGTTCCTCTATCTTCCGACAACGTATCTCTAGAACACCGATTGTCCTGTCGTGAGCATCCCGTCCCACCACGTACAAACCCTCTAATACAAGGCTCAACGCATTCCTGTCGAACAATTTTCCTCTGCGGCGATGAAATGCAGTTGACGGTTGTATTTTAAGTTGTACGATGACCTACAACTTCAGCGCAGGCTGAACGGTTTTCTCACACAACGTCGCTATCCAGGGTGTTCGAATAATGAATCCACAAGAACTGAAGTCCATCCTCTCTGCCGGTCTGCTGTCTTTCCCGGTCACCGATTTCAATGCTCAGGGCGACTTCAATCGCGCGGGTTATATCAAGCGTCTCGAATGGCTGGCCCCATACGGCGCCTCGGCTCTGTTCGCCGCGGGCGGCACCGGTGAGTTCTTCTCTCTGGCGGCCAGCGAATATTCGGAAATCATCAAGACTGCGGTCGACACTTGCGCCACCAGCGTGCCAATCCTGGCTGGTGTGGGCGGTTCGACCCGCCAGGCCATCGAATACGCACAGGAAGCCGAGCGTCTGGGCGCCAAGGGTCTGTTGCTGCTGCCGCATTACCTGACCGAAGCCAGCCAGGACGGCGTTGCCGCCCATGTTGAAGCCGTGTGTAAATCGGTCAACATCGGCGTGGTGGTCTACAACCGTAACGTCTGCCGCTTGAACGCGCCGCTGCTGGAGCGTCTGGCCGAGCGCTGCCCGAACCTGATCGGCTACAAGGACGGTCTGGGTGACATCGAGTTGATGGTGTCGATCCGTCGCCGCCTCGGTGATCGCTTCAGCTACCTGGGTGGCTTGCCGACCGCTGAAGTCTACGCCGCGGCCTACAAGGCGCTGGGCGTGCCGGTCTACTCCTCGGCGGTGTTCAACTTCATTCCGAAAACCGCGATGGACTTCTACCACGCGATCGCTCGTGAAGATCACGCCACTGTCGGCAAGATCATCGACGACTTCTTCCTGCCGTACCTGGACATCCGTAACCGCAAGGCCGGTTACGCCGTGAGCATTGTCAAGGCCGGGGCAAAAATTGCCGGCTACGACGCAGGTCCTGTGCGTGCGCCACTGACCGATCTGACCGGCGAAGAGTACGAAATGCTCGCCGCGCTGATCGACAAGCAGGGCGCGCAGTAATACCCGATAAAACCAGGGCCGCTGAGCAATCAGCGGCTTTTTGCGTGAGGAGATGAGCAAGTGGCTGATTCAAAGCGTTTTGATAACTACATCAACGGCGAATGGGTTGCTGGTGGCGACTATTCGACCAACATCAACCCGTCCGAACTGACCGATGCCATCGGCGATTACGCCAAGGCTGACCTGGCTCAGGTTCACGCCGCCATCGACGCCGCCCGTGCCGCGTTTCCGGCCTGGTCCACTTCCGGCATTCAGGCGCGTCACGATTCCCTGGACAAAGTCGGTACTGAGATCCTCGCCCGTCGCGAAGAGCTCGGCACCCTGCTGGCCCGGGAAGAGGGCAAGACCCTGCCTGAAGCCATCGGCGAAGTGACCCGCGCCGGTAACATCTTCAAGTTCTTCGCTGGTGAATGCCTGCGACTGTCCGGCGACTTTCTGCCGTCGGTGCGTCCGGGCGTCAATGTTGAAGTCACTCGCGAAGCCTTGGGCGTGGTCGGTCTGATCACCCCGTGGAACTTCCCGATTGCCATTCCGGCGTGGAAAATCGCCCCGGCCCTGGCCTACGGCAACTGCGTCGTGCTGAAACCCGCGGACCTGGTTCCGGGTTGCGCATGGGCCCTGGCCGAAATCATCTCCCGCGCGGGCTTCCCGGCCGGCGTGTTCAACCTGGTGATGGGCAGCGGTCGCGTAGTTGGCGATGCGCTGGTCCACAGCCCGAAAGTCGACGGCATCAGCTTCACCGGTTCAGTGGGTGTCGGTCGTCAGATCGCCGTGAGCTGTGTGTCGCGTCAGGCCAAGGTCCAGTTGGAAATGGGCGGCAAGAACCCGCAGGTCATTCTCGACGATGCCGATCTCAAGCAAGCGGTCGAACTGTCGGTACAGAGCGCGTTCTACTCCACCGGCCAGCGTTGCACCGCGTCGAGCCGCTTCATCGTCACCGCTGGCATCCACGACCAGTTCGTCGAAGCCATGGCCGAGCGCATGAAGTCGATCAAGGTCGGCCATGCGTTGAAGGCTGGCACCGATATCGGTCCGGTGGTCTCGCAAGCGCAACTTGAACAAGACATGAAGTACATCGACATCGGCCAGTCCGAAGGTGCGCGCCTGGTCAGCGGCGGTGGTCTGGTGACGTGCGACACCGAGGGGTACTTCCTCGCGCCAACCCTGTTTGCCGACAGCGAAGCGTCGATGCGCATCAGCCAGGAAGAAATCTTCGGCCCGGTGGCCAACATCGTCCGCGTCGCCGATTACGAAGCTGCGCTGGCCATGGCCAACGACACCGAGTTCGGTCTGTCGGCGGGCATTGCCACGACCTCGCTGAAGTACGCCAATCACTTCAAGCGCCACTCCCAGGCCGGGATGGTGATGGTCAACCTGCCGACCGCCGGTGTGGATTACCACGTTCCGTTCGGTGGGCGTAAAGGTTCATCCTATGGATCACGTGAGCAAGGTCGCTATGCGCAGGAGTTCTACACGGTCGTGAAGACCAGCTACATCGGTTCGTAAGCGCAGCACCCCGTGTAGGAGCGAGCTTGCTCGCGATGGTCTTGAAGGCGCGGCGTTCAACCTGATGCCCCGCGTCATCGTTGACCACCATCGCGAGCAAGCTCGCTCCTACAGAAAAACGATTACCCGCAAAAAAAATAATTAGTGGGAGTACATCTACATGCAATCGACCAAGCCGACTCACGTCCGCTATTTGATCCTGCTCATGCTGTTTCTGGTGACCACGATCAACTACGCCGACCGCGCTACCATCGCAATCGCCGGCTCCAGCCTGCAGAAAGACCTGGGCATTGATGCCGTTACCCTCGGCTACATCTTCTCCGCATTCGGTTGGGCCTATGTGGCCGGGCAAATCCCCGGTGGCTGGCTGCTTGACCGTTTTGGTTCGAAAAAAATCTACGCATTGAGCATCTTCACCTGGTCGCTGTTCACCGTCCTGCAGGGTTATGTCGGTGAGTTCGGCATGTCCACGGCGGTGGTTGCGCTGTTCATGCTGCGCTTCCTCGTGGGCCTGGCCGAAGCGCCGTCCTTCCCCGGCAACGCGCGCATCGTCGCGGCCTGGTTCCCGACCGCTGAACGCGGCACCGCCTCGGCGATCTTCAACTCGGCGCAATACTTCGCCACTGTGTTGTTCGCACCGTTGATGGGCTGGATCGTCTACAGCTTCGGCTGGCAGCACGTGTTCATCGTCATGGGCGTGATCGGCATCATCTTCTCGGGCATCTGGCTGAAAGTGATCCACAGTCCGCGCCAGCACCCGATGATCAATGACGCCGAGTTCAAGCACATCGCCGACAATGGCGGCATGGTCGACATGGACCAGGACAAAGGCAAAGGCAAGAAAGTCGACGGTCCGAAGTGGGACTACATCCGCCAACTGCTGACCAACCGCATGATGCTCGGCGTGTACCTGGGCCAGTACTGCATCAATGGCATCACCTACTTCTTCCTGACCTGGTTCCCGGTGTACCTGGTGCAAGAGCGCGGCATGACCATCCTCAAGGCCGGTTTCATCGCTTCGTTGCCGGCGATCTGCGGTTTTATCGGTGGTGTGCTCGGCGGAGTGATTTCCGATTACCTGCTGCGCAAAGGCCATTCCCTGACCTTCGCCCGCAAGGCGCCGATCATTGCCGGCCTGCTGGTTTCCAGCAGCATCGTGGCCTGTAACTACGTGGACGTTGAATGGATGGTCGTCGGCTTCATGGCCCTGGCATTCTTCGGCAAAGGCGTGGGCGCGTTGGGCTGGGCCGTGGTATCCGATACTTCGCCGAAGCAGATCGCCGGCCTGAGCGGTGGCTTGTTCAACACCTTCGGTAACCTCGCGTCCATCACCACCCCGATCGTGATCGGCTACATCATCAGCTCCACCGGTTCATTCAAGTGGGCGTTGGTGTTCGTCGGTTGCAACGCTTTGGTCGCGGTGTTCAGCTATCTGGTCATCGTCGGCCCGATCAAACGCGTGGTGCTCAAAGAGCCACCGGCGAACGGTTCTGAAGCCCCTGGCAAATTGTCTCAAGCGCATTCCTGAGGAGCGGCGTCATGCAGTTGATTGAACATTCCGACTCGCCGCGCTACATCCGCTTGCACGAGCGGGATAACGTAGTGATTGTGGTCAACGATCAGGGCGTACCAGCCGGTACCGAGTTTGCGGACGGCCTGGTGACCGTGGACTTCGTGCCACAGAGCCACAAGGTCACCCTGGAAGACATTCCCGAAGGTGGCCAGGTGATTCGTTACGGCCAGGTCATTGGCTACGCCTTGCAGCCGATTCCGCGCGGCAGTTGGGTCAAGGAAGATCAACTGCGCATGCCGACCGCGCCACCGCTGGACAGCCTGCCGCTGTCCACCGACGTGCCGGCCGCGCAAGCACCGCTGGAAGGCTTCACCTTCGAGGGTTATCGCAACGCTGACGGCACCGTCGGTACGCGCAACATTCTTGGCATCACCACCACTGTTCAATGCGTGACCGGCGTACTCGATCATGCGGTCAAACGCATCAAGGATGAGTTGCTGCCCAAGTACCCGCACGTCGATGACGTGGTGGCGCTGACCCACAGCTACGGCTGCGGCGTGGCCATCACCGCCACCGACGCGTACATTCCGATCCGCACCGTGCGCAACCTGGCGCGCAACCCGAACCTGGGTGGTGAAGCGCTGGTCATCAGCCTGGGCTGCGAAAAGTTGCAGGCCGGGCAGGTGATGCACGACAACGACAGTTCGGTGGATCTCAGCGAGCCGTGGTTGTATCGCTTGCAGGACTCCAGCCACGGCTTCACCGAGATGATCGAGCAGATCATGGAACTGGCCGAAACCCGTTTGAAAAAGCTTGATCAACGTCGGCGGGAAACCGTGCCGGCGTCCGAGCTGATCCTCGGCATGCAATGCGGCGGCAGTGATGCGTTCTCCGGTATCACCGCCAACCCGGCGCTCGGTTATGCCTCGGACCTGCTGTTGCGGGCGGGTGCGACGGTGATGTTTTCCGAAGTCACCGAAGTGCGCGATGCCATTTATCTGCTGACCTCCCGCGCGGAAAACCAGGAAGTCGCCCAGGAGTTGGTGCGGGAAATGGACTGGTACGATCGCTATCTGGCCAAAGGTGAAGCGGATCGCAGTGCCAACACCACGCCTGGCAACAAGAAGGGCGGGTTGTCGAACATTGTCGAGAAGTCCCTGGGCTCGATCGTCAAGTCCGGCAGCAGCGCGATCAATGGCGTGCTTGGCCCAGGTGAGCGTTTCAAGCGTAAAGGCCTGATTTTCTGCGCGACCCCGGCCAGTGACTTTGTCTGCGGGACGCTGCAGCTGGCGGCGGGGATGAACCTGCACGTGTTCACCACCGGTCGCGGCACGCCTTACGGGCTGGCCATGGCACCGGTGGTCAAGGTCTCGACCCGGACTGAACTGGCGCAACGCTGGCCGGACCTGATCGACATCGACGCCGGGCGCATTGCCACCGGGCGTGCATCGATCGAGGAGCTGGGCTGGGAGCTGTTCCACTTCTACCTGGACGTGGCCAGCGGCAAGAAACAGACGTGGGCCGAGCAGCACAAACTGCATAACGACATCACCTTGTTCAACCCGGCGCCGATCACGTAGGACCGCGTTATCGTTCTTCGCGATGTAGAAACGGACACATCCTTTACGATTGAAACCGGGGACATCCTTTACGTTTCTGTTGGCTTGAAAGGCGGCTCTCGCCGCTTTTCAGCCTGCCTAATAGGTAACTGCAGAGGTAAATATCCCACA
>NZ_JAHBDR010000108.1:0-19344 GCF_019956575.1 Pseudomonas sp. A-R-19 | reverse complement strand
ACCCAGGCCCGCCCGACTCAAGCGCTGTATCACTGGCCACTGGCCCTGGCGCTGTGGTTGAGCATGCTGCTGGTGGCCCCCGTACTCTGGCCGGACAACCCCTTGCAACGCCTGTTTACCAAGGATCTGTTCTTGCAAACCCAACTGCTGCCTGACTGGCGCCAGCGTCTCAAGCGCCTGCGCCTGCGGAGGCGTCGATGAGTGTGCTGTGGCCCTACTGGTTCCGCCCCTGGTGGCTGCTGTTGCTGCCGGTGCTTGGCTGGTTGCTCTGGCAACTCTGGCACCGCAAGAAGCGCGCCGGGCGCTGGCAGATGATTCTGCCGCCGGCCTTTCACGCAGCACTGCTCAGCGGTGGTAGCGGACGTGACAGCAAATTACCCTGGATCGCCCTCGGTCTCGCGTGGCTGTTGACCGTGCTCGCCCTGCTGGGTCCGAGCTGGCAGCGTGTCGAGCAGACCAGTCAAAAGCCCGCCGACCCACTGGTGGTGATTCTCGAGCTGACCCCGGAAATGCTCGCCACCGACGTCATGCCCAACCGACTCGAACAGGCGCGACGCAAGTTGTTCGATCTGCTGCAGATTCGCAGCGACGCGCAAACCGCCATCGTCGTCTACGCCGGCAGTGCCCACACGCTGGTACCACTGTCGGATGATCTTTCCACCAGCCGCAATCTGCTGGATGCACTGAAACCGTCGTTGATGCCAGAGGCTGGCCATCGCGCCGACCTGGCGGTGATCAAGGCCCTGGCGCTGCTCAAGCAAGCGGCTCTGGGTGACGGCCGGATCCTGCTGATGGGTTCGTCCTTGACCGAACAGGAGCGGCTGGGCATCCGTCACGCGCTGAACGGCAAATCGACTCAATTTCTGATGCTCGGCATCGGTACCGCCGAAGGCTCGCCCATCACCCAGGAAGACGGCAGTTTCCTCAAGGATGAACAAGGCGCCATTCTCGTGCCGCGCCTCGACGAGCCAGGCTTGAAAAGCTTTGCCAGCGACCTCGATGGACGCTTTCGCCAGGCCCGCCTGGACGATAGCGACCTGCATGCCCTCGGTCTTTTCGACGGCCCACGCAACGTGCGCAACGACGGTCAGACCCTGCGCCTGGACACCTGGGCCGATCAAGGTTACTGGCTGCTGCTACCGCTCCTGTTGCTCGCGGCCTGCGCCGGACGTCGCGGCTGGCTGCTCTGCCTGCCGCTGCTCTTGGCACTGCCACAGCCAAGCTACGCCTTCGACCTCGCAGACCTGTGGCTGCGTCCTGATCAACAAGGCCTGCACTTACTCAAGCAAAAGCGCCCGGCCGAAGCCGCCCGGCGTTTCGAAGACCATCAGTGGCAAGGCGTGGCGCTCTATGAAGCCGGGGACTACGCCGGCGCCGCCGAGCGGTTTGCCGAAGGCAACGATGCCCACGCCCACTACAATCGAGGCAATGCCCTGGCCAAAGGCGGTGAGCTGGAGGCAGCCCTGGACGCGTACGAACAGGCACTGGAACGACAACCGGATTTACGCCCGGCGCTGACCAACAAAGCGCTGGTGGAACGTCTGCTCAAGGAAAAAAACACGCCACCCCCTGCCGAGCCAGACAAAGCCGCCGACGCCCGGCCCGAAGCCCAATCACAGGAACCACCGCCCGGTGTTGCTGCCCAACCCGAGAGCAGCGGCGAACCGAACACCAGTGAGCAACCGGCCAGGCCGGGCGAGGCGCAACCGCCCACCACACCGCCAAAACCAGGGGCCAACGAAGTACCGGGCAGCGAATTGGGTGACGAACAACACACGACACCGCCCTTGCGCCCGGCCACCGACAGCATCGACGGCGAGCAGCGCCAGGCACTGGAACAGTGGCTGCGGCAAATCCCGGATGACCCTGGTGAATTGCTGCGGCGCAAATTCTGGTACGAACAGCAACAACATCAGGATCAGGAAGAAACACGATGACCCGCTTCACCGTTTTATTGCTCGCGCTGCTGCATGGCCTGTTGTTCTGCACCGCCCAGGCGCAGGCGGCAGAGCTGGTCGCCAGTGTCGACCGCAGTCGCCTGAGTTCAGGCGAGACGGTCGAGCTGACCCTGGAATCCACCGATGTCACGCAGTTCGGCAAACCTGACCTGACGCCGCTGGAGCCGCTATTCGAAGTGCGCGGCACACGCCAGGTCAACCAGTTGAACACCCTCAGCGGCGATAACCAGGCCGCCACGCGGTGGATCGTCACGCTCCTGCCCCGGCAAAACGGCAGCGTGGTGATTCCACCCCTGCAACTGGGCGAACTGCAAAGCCAGCCGATCACCCTGCAAGTGGTCGAGAGCGAAACACCGGACAACCCGAACAAACGCGCCGGGGTGTTCATTGATGCCAGCCTCGATCAAACCAGTGTGTACGTTCAGGCTCAGGCCGTGCTGACCCTGCGCATCTACCATTCGGTGTCGCTGTATGACGACAGCAGCCTGCCACCCTTGCAGATCCCTGATGCGCGCATCGAACAATTGGGCGACTCACGCACCTACGAAAAAGACATCGATGGCCTGCGCCACGGCGTGATCGAAATGCGCTACGCGATCTACCCGCAACACAGCGGCGAACTGATCATTCCGCCTCAGATCTTCAACGCCGCGCTGGTTGATGCGCAGCCAACACAGGACGCCGTCCAGGGGCCGAAATCCGGCAAGCTGATGCGCGTCACCTCGACCGAACTGCTGTTGACGGTCAAGGCCAAACCCATCACCTACCCGGCCGACGCGCCCTGGTTGCCTGCGCGCAGCCTGACCCTGAGCGAAAGCTGGAACCCGGAGCCGGATCACGCCCAGGTCGGCGATTCATTGACCCGCAGCCTGACGGTGAAGGCCGAAGGCCTGTCCAGCACCCAACTGCCACCGCTGCCCGGTACCGATGTCGGCGGTCTGCGTCGCTACCCGGATCAACCAGTGCTCGGCAACCAGAACAGCGAACGCGGCCTGGTCGGCAGTCGTGAAGACCGCGAGGCGCTGGTGCCGACACGGACCGGTGCCATCGAGTTGCCGACCGTCGACGTGGTCTGGTGGAACACCTTCGAAGACCATCTGGAACACAGCAGCCTGCCCGCCCGCACGCTGCATGTGTCGGCCAATCCGAGCCTGGTGGTCGACACCCCGGCCGGCGCCTTGCCGGTCGATGCCAGCGCCGACAGCGAAGCACTCTGGCGCTGGAAGCTCAGCACCTTGATCCTGGCCTGCACCACCCTGCTCGGCTTCGGCCTCTGGTGGCGCGGCCGCTGGCAACCGGCGGTGGCGCGTGTCGCCCAAACCGGCCCGAGCCCGCGCACCGTGCTCGACGAACTCAAGCGTGCCTGCCAGGCCAACGATACCCACGCCACCCGCCAGGCCCTCGACGCCTGGGCCCGCCAACAACCGGAAACCCTGGCCGACATGGCTGCCCGCTTCGTGCCGCTGTCCAACGCCCTCGACGGCCTGAACGGCGCGCTGTACAGCGAAACCGGCCAGTACTGGCAAGGTGACGAGTTGTGGCGGGCGATCAAGGCGATCCCGATGGCCGAACGGGTCCAGGACCCGGTGGGTGACAGCGGGTTGCCGCCGCTTTATCCGAAGTAAACACCAACCGTTGAGGCAAGGATGCATTTGTGGCGAGGGGGCTTGCCCCCGTTCGGTCGCGAAGCGGCCGTAAGTCCGGGCAGCTCGGTATGCCTGAAGGAATTAGGGGGCCGCTTCGCAGCCCAACGGGGGCAAGCCCCCTCGCCACAGAACAATCCATCGCGCGATCGGGCCTTTTTGCCAGTAAACTCTCCCCCCTTTCGCCGCCTTCATTTTTCCCGCGGCCATCACCTATTTTCTCGCGGAGTCCGCCTTGCGCTTGTTTCACACCTCCGACTGGCACCTTGGGCAGAACCTGCACGGCCAGGATCGCGATTTCGAACACGGCTGTTTTCTTGAGTGGCTGTTGCGCCAGCTGAAACTGGATCAACCGGACGTGCTGTTGATCGCCGGCGACATCTTCGACACGGTCAATCCGCCGGTCAAAGCGCAGGAACGCCTCTACGACTTCATCGTCAGCGCCCACGAACAGCAGCCCTTGCTGACCATCGTGATGATCGCCGGCAACCACGATTCCGGCTCGCGGATCGAACTGCCTGCGCCGTTGATGCGGCGCTTGCGCACTCATGCGCTCGGTCGTGTGTTGTGGCTGGATGACGGGCAACTGGACGCCGAGCGCCTGTTGTTACCGCTGCCCAACGCCAAGGGTAAAACGGTCGCCTGGTGCCTGGCGTTGCCGTTCCTGCGCCCTGCCGAAGTCACCGGCGCGCATCTGGGTGACAACTACCTGCGCGGCATTGGACAGGTCCACGAGTGGCTGATCGAGGCCGCCAACGCCAAGCGCAAGAAAGGCCAGGCGCTGATCGCCATCAGCCACGCGCACATGGCCGGCGGCTCGGTGTCGGAAGACTCCGAGCGCAGCCTGATCATCGGCAACGCCGAAGCCCTGCCCGCCAGCCTGTTCGGGCCGAGCATCAGCTATGTGGCCCTCGGTCATCTGCACAAGCCGCAGAAGGTCAACGGCGAGGAGCGCATTCGCTACTGCGGTTCGCCAATTCCCCTGTCGTTCTCCGAAATCAGCTACCAGCACCAGATTCTCGACATCAATCTCGACGGAGAAACCCTGGTCAGCGTCGAGCCGAAACTGATCCCACGCGCGGTCAACCTGCAACGCATCGGCCCAGCACCATTGAGCGAGATCCTGCTGCAACTGGCGGACCTGCCGAACATCGATCTGTTGGCCGACATCCAGCGCCAGCCATGGCTGGAGGTGCGGGTGCGCCTCGACGAGCCGCAGCCCGACTTGCGCAATCAAGTGGAAACCGCCCTGCAAGGCAAGGCCGTGCGCCTGGTGCGCATCGCCGCCGAGTACGCCGGCAACGGCGGCCGGGACGGTGCCGACGAAGGCAGCACACTGATCGAACTGGACCAGCTCACGCCGCAGGAACTGTTCAGCCGTGCCTGGCAGGACAACTACGGCAGCGAGGTCGACGAGCAGACCCTCAAGGACTTTGCCGAGCTGTTGCAAGACGTGCAGATGGAGAGCGAACAACCATGAAGATCCTCGCGATCCGCCTGAAAAACCTCGCCTCCCTGGCCGGGCCGTTTGAAATCGACTTCACCGCCGAACCCCTGGCCAGTGCCGGACTGTTCGCCATCACCGGCCCCACCGGCGCCGGTAAAAGCACCCTGCTCGATGCCCTGTGCCTGGCGCTGTTTGGCGCCGTACCACGCCTGAACAACACCGGCCGTGACGCCAAGGTGCCGGACGCCGATGGCGAAATCGGCACCGGCGACCCGCGCACCCTGCTGCGTCGCGGCACGGGCGAAGGCTATGCGGAGGTGGATTTCGTCGGTGTCGACGGCCGTCGTTACCGCGCCCGCTGGGAAGCCAATCGCGCCCGGGACAAGGCCGGCGGCAAGCTGCAGGCCAGCCGCCAGAGCTTGCGCGACATCGATCAGGATCAATTGCTCGCCAGCCAGAAAGGCGAATACAAGACTCAGCTCGAAGCCGCGCTGGGCCTGAATTTCGAACAGTTCACCCGTGCCGTGCTGCTGGCGCAGAGCGAGTTCAGCGCGTTCCTCAAGGCCGACGACAACGACCGCAGCGAACTGCTGGAAAAACTCACCGACACGGCGCTCTATACCCGTCTCGGTCGTCGCGCCTTCGACAAGACCAAGGAGGCTCGCGAGGCGCACAAGCTGCTGCAGGATCAGGCCAGCGGGGTGACGCCGCTGTCGCCCGAGGCCCGTGCGGAACTGGATGAGCGCTTCAGCCAGGCGCAGCAGCAGCTCAAGACCCAACAGGCGCAACTCAAGCAGCTTGAACTGCAGGACACCTGGCTCAAGGACCTGCGTCGCTTGCAGGACGAACATCTGGCCGCGACCGAGCAACTGCAATCGGCGCAGAGCCACTGGGAAGCCCTGGCCAGCGAGCGCTTGCGGCTCACCCGCCTCGAACAGCTGGCCCCGCAACGGCACCAGTTCGCCCGTAAAACCGAAGTCGATGCGCTGCTTACACCCTTGGCGGCGCACATTGCCTTGCATACGCAGCAACATGGCGAACTCGGCGAGCGCCAGACGCAGCTTGAGCAACAACTCAGTGCCGCCCGGATCGCCCTAAGCGAAACGCAACAGCGGCAAGCCGATAGCACGCCGTTGCTGCGTCAGGCCTTCGAAGCGCAAAGCACCCTCGCCCGCCTGGCCAAGGATGCCGCCCGCAGTGCCGAAGCCAGGCAACAGGCGCAACAGGCCTGCACCCAGGGCCAGAACACGATTCAGACCTTGCTCGATCAGCAGACCCGTGGCGCCGGGGACTTGCAGCGCATCGCCACCGAGCTGGAACAAAGCGCTCACCTGGCACCGTTGAGCGATGCCTGGAATGCCTACCGTGATCGCCTGCAACAGTTGATGTTGATCGGCAACCGCCTGAATCAGGGCCAGGCCGAACTGGCCAGCCTCGAACAAAACGCCACGAACGCCGAACAAACCCTCAGCGCGCAGAAGCAGCAACTGGAGGTGCTGTTCAAGGAGGCCGGCGCCGAACCGGATGCCGTCGCCGAGCAGATCGGCATCCTCGGCAGCCTGTTGCAGGACAACCGCAAGCAACTGCGTGCCATCGAAGACCTGACGCGTTTGTGGACCAGTCAGCAGGAACTGGACCAGCGCGGCGCCGAGCTGCAACAGCGCCAGCTCACCGCGCAGCTGGAGCGTGAGCGCCTGACCCAGGACGGAGTCAAGGCCAAGGCCGATCTGAGCGTTGCCGAACAAACCCTCAACGTCACGCGCGAACTGCTGGAGCGCCAGCGACTGGCGCGCAGTGCCAGTGTCGAAGAGCTGCGCGCGCAGTTGCAGGACGATCAGCCATGCCCGGTCTGCGGCAGCAACGAGCATCCCTATCATCAGCCGGAAGCCCTGCTGCAAAGCCTCGGGCGTTTTGATGAAAGCGAACAGGCCAATGCGCAGAAGGCCGTCGACCTGCTCAAGGAAAAACTCACCGACTTGCGTGCCGAAGTCGGCGGGCTGATCGCCCAGCAAAAGGAACTGCTGCAACAGCAGGAGCAACTGGCGACCCGTCAGCAAGCCCTCGCACCGAGCCTGGAAGCTCATCCGCTCACCGCCCAACTGCTGAATCAGGACGCCGCCAAACGCGACGCCTGGCTCAACCAGCAAAACAGCCAGCTCAACCAGAGCATCAGCCAGGACGAGCAACGGCAAAGCGCCCTGCTCACCCTGCAACAGGATGCCGCGCGCCTGACCCAGCAACTGCGTCATGCCGAAACGGCGTACCAGCAAGCAGCCCAGCACCTGAGCAACCAACAGCGCGAACTGGGCAACGACCGCCAGCGCCTGGACGAAGAGCTCAGTGCATTCGCCAATCTGCTGCCAGCCGAGACCCTGCAAGCGCTGCGCGTCGAGCCGGCCGCGACCTTCATGCAGCTCGACCGGCAGATCGCCGAGCGCCTGGCGCAGCTCGAGCAACAAAAGGAAGAACTGGCCGAGCAGCAACAGCGCCAGCAAAACCTGGAGAAGGAGCAGGATCGCCAGCAAAGCCGCGTGCAGCAATTGCAGGCCGCCGAACTGCAGTTCACCGGCCTGGCCGAGCAGCAACAGGCGAGCCAGCACACGCTCGGGCAACTGCTCGGCGAACACAGCAGCGCCGAGCATTGGCAGCAGCAACTGGAACAAGCCGTTGAGCAGGCGCGCAGCACCGAAACCAGCACCGCGCAGACGCTGCAAAGCGTGCACACGCAGTCAGTGCAACTCGCCGCCGAGCTCAAGGCCCAGCAGGAACGCCTGCACGCACTGGAAGGCGAAGAACATGAGCTCGCCGGCAAGATCGGCGACTGGCGCGCCCGCCATCCCGAGCTGGATGACGACGGCCTCGAAGACCTGCTGTGCGTCGACGACGCCCAGGTCAGCGAACTGCGCCAGCGCTTGCAGCACAGCGAGAAAGCCATCGAACAGGCCAGCGTCCTGGTGCAGGAACGCGACAAGCGCTTGCTCGCTCATCAGGCACAACACAACGGCAACCTCGATGCCGAGCAGTTGGCCACGGCACTGGTCGACCTGCAAAACCTCGCCGCCACCTGCGAGCAACACTGCGCCGAATTGCGCGCCGAACAGGCCGAGGACCAGCGCCGGCAGAACGCCAACCAGGCCCTCGCGCAGCAGATTGCCGACGCTTACAACGAGTATCAGCGCTGGGCACGCCTGAATGCCTTGATCGGCTCTGCCACCGGCGACACCTTCCGCAAGATCGCCCAGGCCTACAACCTCGACCTGCTGGTGCATCACGCCAACGTGCAATTGCGCCAACTGGTGCGCCGCTATCGCCTCAAACGCGGCGGCAGCATGCTCGGGTTGCTGGTGATGGACACCGAAATGGGCGACGAACTGCGTTCGGTGCATTCGCTGTCCGGTGGCGAGACGTTCCTGGTCTCGCTGGCGTTGGCTCTCGGCCTGGCGTCGATGGCATCGAGCACGCTGAAAATCGAGTCGCTGTTCATCGACGAAGGCTTCGGCAGCCTCGATCCGGAATCCCTGCAACTGGCCATGGACGCCCTCGACGGCTTGCAAGCCCAGGGCCGCAAGGTCGCGGTGATTTCCCACGTACAGGAAATGCATGAACGGATTCCGGTGCAGATCCAGGTCCGTCGCCAGGGCAACGGCCTGAGCACCCTGGAGGTGAAATGAACACGCTGTACTCCTTCCGCCGCTGCCCATACGCCATGCGCACACGCATGGCCCTGCGTTATTCGGGCGTGGCCGTGGACATCGTCGAAGTCAGCCTGAAAGCCAAGCCCGCCGAGATGCTCGCGCTGTCGGGCAAAGGCACGGTGCCAGTGCTGAGCGCCGATGGCCGGGTGATCGACGAAAGCCTCGACATCATGCGCTGGGCGCTGGCACAGAATGATCCGCAGGACTGGCTGCTCAAGGATGATCCTGACGCAGCGGCGCAAATCGCCCCGCTGATCGAGCAGAACGACCAGGTGTTCAAGCTGCACTTGAATCGCTACAAGTACGCCGAGCGTTATCCCGAGCAACCGATGGAGGTTTATCGTGGTGAGGGCGAGGTGTTTTTGCGAAGGCTGGAGGCGTTGCTGGAGGGACGCGACTACTTGCTGGCCGATCATCCAAGCCTGGCTGATGTGGCGTTGATGCCGTTCGTACGGCAGTTCGCCCACGTCGACCGCGAATGGTTCGCGCAGACGCCTTACCTGCGTTTGCAGGCATGGCTACAGCGGCTTTTGGAGTCGGAACTGTTCACATCGATCATGAAGAAATAACTCCCCCTGTAGGAGCCGGCTTGCTGGCGATGGAGTGTCAGTTGACGTTGTGGTGCCTGACACACCATCGCCAGCAAGCCGGCTCCTACAAGGGTCAGCGGTGTGTCGAGGATTCAGGCCAGCACCCCACACATGCCGATGGCCGAGCAATCCACCTGGAATGGACCAAACACCACCCCTTCGTTCCTGACCGGCGGATTGCCTGCCAGCAGCCCCATGGCCTTGGCGGTCTCGATATTGCGTGCAATGTTGTGGTTGGCCTCCATGGCACGGGCCACGCCGCCTATCGAGCCTTGCCCGATCCCCAGCAAGGAAAAGCCATTGGTGATGAATGCCAGGAAGGCGATGATCAAAAGCTTGCACCCTTTCATGCGCCGGCGACTCCTGCGAGTTCAGCCTGATCGACGCTCGTGTTTTGCGCACGGTGCTCAAACTGGATGCCGGGATGAGCGACCTGGATCGGTGCTTCGAAGGTGGCTTGCGACTGGGCCGAGAGGCTGACCAACAGCACCATGGCGAGGTAAAGACCGATCGCCACATAGGCGCCGTGTTTGGCAGAAGTGAGAATTGCGCTGGCCATGATGTTCTCCGCAGGCATGTTTCAATGCCCACAGAATCGATCAAAAAAGCCTGGGTAACCACTCAGGGTTATCCATAGTGACCATCAGCTTCGTTGATCATTAAGCCAGACTATTTCAGTCTTCAATAAAACTCATCAAGCGCTCGCGGGCAGCCTCCGGCTCACCTGGAACAGGGTCGGCTGCCGACAGAATGGGGGTGGAATAGAGAAACAGAAGAACCAATGCCAGACGCGTCACCATGCTGCCGATCCTTGCCGTGAGGAGGAGTCAAAAAATCAGCGTCAATTTAAGCGTATGGCAATGTGATATCAAGCGCAACATTGATGGCAAACTGATACTGTCGCAAATGCGTTATGCAGGAGCGACATCACTCTGATCGTTTTCAACACAAGTGCTGTCGATCATCAGTGACTTCGCTCCTGCATAAAGGCAGGGATAACCGCTCAGGCTTGGGTTTTGTGATCCAGTGCGGCGTAGAAGTTGGCGCTTTGTTGCAGGTATTTCTGGGTGTAGCTCTGGGTGTGGGCTTTTTTGTCGCTGATTTCAGTGTTGGCACTGGCTGGCAGCGCAACAGTGGCAGAGATGGCGGAAGCGGCGATGACAGAGAAGATGTTGAAGTTCATGGCGGTATTCCTCGATTCAGTTGGCTTGCTTGCCCGGTGGGGCCGTGAAGCAAACTTAACCCTCGAGGGTCCGTACCTTGAAATGCTTTGTAGCATTACCAAATATCAGCGTCATTGATAAAAGCAGGCAGGCCCCATGAACCGGGGCCTGCGGCTTATTGACGCAGCAAAAACCTGAGGTCGCTCGGGGCGTCCATCGCTAGTTTTTGCACGGTCTTGCCCAGCAGACCGGTCTTGGCGTCGCGTTCGACGACGACAATCTGGTTGCTCTTCTGGTTGGCGATCAACAGGAATTTGCCGCTCGGATCGAGGCTGAATTCCCGCGGATGATCGCCCTCCACCGCCCGGCGTTGCAGCTCGCTGAGGTGGCCGGTCGCCGGATCGATGGCAAACACCAGCAGTTGATTGGCCGTGCCACGGTTGCTGACGTAGAGGAACTTGCCATCAGCCGAGGCATGCAACGCCGCCGCCGCCTTGTCGGAGACCGGTTGCCCGGCCGCCAGATCGACCATCTGCGTCTGCTTGAGTTGGCCGTCGTGGTAATCGAACACCGCTACTTGCGCGCTCATTTCCATGCTCAGCCAGGCGTGTTTGCCATCAGCGCTGAACAACAGGTGACGCGGCCCACTGCCGGGCGGCAGTTGCACGAATGCCGGGGTGGCCGGAGTCAACGGCAGTTCCGGGTTGGCCTTGGGGTCGAAGCGGTAGGCAAACACCTTGTCGGCGCCCAGGTCATTGGAGAACACGTATCTGCCATCCGGCGACGGAATCGTCGAATGCACATGAGCCGAAGCCTGGCGCTCGGGATTGACCCGGCTCGCCGGGTGGCTACTCATCTGCACCACCGGTTTGAGCTTGCCATCGGCCGCCACCGGCACCACCGCAAGGGTACCGCCCGGGTCTTCGGCCACCGAGTAGTTGCTGACAAACAAATGGCTGCCATCGGCGCTGAGGCTGGAGTGGGTCGGCTCGTTACCCAGGCTTTGCACCTGACTGATCAGGCTCAGCGCATGGGTCTTGGGATCGATCGAAAAACTGCTGACGCGCCCGACCGGATCAGCCTGGCCCGGGCCGTTTTCGTTGACCACGAACAGATGGCGCTGATCCTTCGACAAGGTCAGCCACGACGGGTTTTCGCTCTTGATCACTTGCAGGGGGCTGGCATCGATCTGCCCGGTGCTGCTGTCGAACGCCAGGCGATAGATGCCCTGGCTTTGACCGGCGGTGTAGGAGCCCACGAGCAGTTGATAGTCATCGGCGGATGCAGCCTGGACGCCCATGGCGCCGATACTGCCGGCCATCAACAGTGGCCAGAGGTTACGCATCGTCCTGGTCGTCATCTTCGTTGTCACCGCTGACGACATCGCCCAAGCACACCAAACGGTGTTCACCCGAGTCACCGGTGATCAACCAGCTTTGCAACGTAGTGTCGAAGGTCGCTGCCTGGATCTGCGCTGGTGTGAACTCCCAGTGCTTGGCCGCACGGCCATCCATGCATTCAATGTGTAGATTATCGGACTCGTCGAGGGAGAATTCGAAGGCATGCAGCCCGTCGATTTCCACCATTCCGCAGTGTTCGAGGGCATTGAGCAAGGTGTCGGTTGGGGCAGTCATGGCAATCAGTCTTTGGATGGGAAAAACGCAATGATAGCTCATAGCGCCCCATTTCCCCCGGTTGGAATGACCAACCTGTGGGAGCGGGCTTGCTCGCGAAGGCGCAGTGTCAGCCAACAGAGATGTTGAATGATGAACCGCTTTCGCGAGCAAGCCCGCTCCCACAGAGATTGAGGCCAGCCGCTAGAGTGCGTCGCGTGATGGCTGCCCATCCACCAGCCGCTGGATACGCAGCGGATTGCCGTTCTTCAGCGCCTCCGGCAGCAGACTGTCCGGGTAGTTCTGGAAGCACACCGGGCGCAGGAAACGATCGATGGCCAGTGTGCCCACCGACGTACCGCGCGCATCGGACGTTGCCGGGTAAGGTCCGCCGTGGACCATCGAATCGCAGACTTCCACGCCGGTTGGATAGCCATTGAGCAGGATCCGCCCGACCTTCTGCTCAAGCAACGCCGTCAGCCCGACAAACTGCTCGAAGTCCTCCGGCTCGCCAATGAGGGTCGCCGTCAACTGGCCATGCAGGCCGTTCAAGGCGGCGATGAGTTGCGCATGGTCGTCCGCTTCAACCACCACAGTGGTTGGACCGAACACTTCTTCTTGCAGCACCTCATCACCGTCGACCAGCAGACTGGCATCGGCCTTGAACAACTGTGGCTGTGCCTGGTTTCCCTGCTGTGGATTGCCGGCCAGGTGCTTGACGCCCGGATGCGCGAGGAGTTTTTCCAAGCCTTGGCCATAGCTACTCAAGGTGCCAGCGTTGAGCATGGTTTGCGCCGGTTGATCCCCCATCAACCCGGCCACTTGCTGCACAAAGGCGCTGAATGACGCCGAGCGAATACCGATGACCAAACCGGGATTGGTGCAGAACTGCCCGCAGCCCTGAACCACCGACGCCGTCAGGTCCCGGGCGACGGTATCGGCCCGCACCTGCAATGCCTGGGGCAGGACGATCACCGGGTTGATGCTCGACATCTCGGCGAACACCGGAATCGGCTGCACCCGGGCCGCGGCCATGTCGCACAAGGCGCGTCCGCCCTTGAGCGAACCGGTGAAGCCCACGGCCTGAATCGCCGGATGCTTGACCAGCGCCGCGCCGACGCCACCGCCGTAGATCATGTTGAACACACCAGCCGGCATCGCGGTTTTCTCGGCGGCGCGAATGATCGCATCAGCCACTTGCTCGGCCGTAGCCATGTGTCCGCTGTGGGCCTTGAATACCACTGGGCAGCCAGCCGCCAATGCAGAGGCGGTGTCGCCGCCGGCGGTGGAAAACGCCAACGGAAAGTTGCTGGCGCCAAACACCGCCACAGGTCCCAGGCCGATGCGGTACTGACGCAGGTCCGGACGCGGCAACGGTTGCCGTTCCGGCAATGCCCGGTCGATCCGTGCGCCGTAGAAATCACCACGCCGCAGCACTTTGGCAAACAGGCGCATCTGCCCGCTGGTACGACCACGCTCGCCTTGAATCCGGCCTGCGGGCAAGGCCGTTTCGCGGCAGACCACAGCGACAAAATCATCACCGAGGCCATCCAGTTCATCGGCAATGGCATCGAGAAACTGCGCCCGACGCTCCGCACTCAGACTGCGATAGACCGGATACGCGGCCGCTGCCGCGCTGGCCGCTGCGTCGACTTCCTGCGCTGTCGCCTGGAAAAAATCGTGGGGCAAGGCCTCGCCCGTCGTCGCGTCGACACTCTGCAACTTGATGCTGCCGGTGGCGCTGCGCTGGCCGCCGATGTAGTTGTGACCAAGAATCCGGATCATGGGTAATTCCTCAAAGTGTGCCGACGCTGCCGGGCTCGAAAGCGGCCGGGACCGGGGCGATGCCGTTGATCAATGGCGCGCCGAATTCGGTCTGGGTGATCTCGAACAGATCACCCGGCTGGGTACGAATGCCGTCGGCAAAGGACAGGGTCGCGGTGCCGAAGAAGTGAACGTGCACATCTCCCGGGCGCAGGAACTGGCTGTACTTGAAATGATGGAATTCGAGGTTGGCGAGGCTGTGGCACATGTTCGCCTCGCCACTGAGAAACTCGTTCTGCCACAGCACTTCGCCGTCGCGCAGGATGCGGCTGGTACCGGCCAGATGCTGCGGCAGTTCGCCGATCCGCAGTTCCGGGCCGTAGCTGCAGCTGCGCAGTTTCGAGTGGGCCAGATACAGGTAGTTCTTGCGCTCCATGACGTGGTCGGAGAACTCGTTGCCCACGGCAAAGCCCAGGCGATACGGCTTGCCGTCGTGACCGATCACGTACAGGCCAGCGATTTCCGGCTCTTCACCGGCATCTTCGGCAAACGGCGGCAGCGGGAACGGCTGGCCCGGCCTGACAACAATGCTGCCATCGCCTTTGTAGAACCATTCCGGTTGCACACCGACCTCATCCGCCGCCGGCTTGCCGCCCTCCACGCCCCATTTGAAGATGCGCATGGTGTCGGTCATCGCGGTTTCGTCGCCACTTTGCTGGTGCATCTTGTCCCGGGCCGACGCACTGCCAAGGTGGGTCAGGCCCGTGCCGCTGACCAGCATGTGCGCCGGGTCCGGATGGTCCAGCGGCGGCAGGATACGTCGTTGCTCCAGCAGTTCGGCATAGTCGTGGCTGATGCCCAGGCCAAGACCTTGCACCTGCTGCTCAAGACTTGCCCCCGCCTCGATCGCCGCCAATGCCAGATCGCGAACAGTGCGCGCGTCCTGCACTTCTCGCACCAGGCCTGCTTCGACAACGCCGACACGGCGTTCGCCGTTACTCAATTCGAACTGAACCAAACGCATGGATTTTCTCCTGTAAACAATACTTCAGAACAGCGCAGAACCAATGTGGGAGCGGGCTTGCTCGCGAAGAGGTCGTCCTACCCGACATCATCGGTGACTGACACAGTGCTTTCGCGAGCAAGCCCGCTCCCACATTTGGTCGGCGTGACACCTCAAAATCAGGTACGGGACGCACCACGTGCACTCGCCGCAAACTCATCGGCTGGCAGGACGTGTTTGCGTTCCAGCAGGTGATAGACGACGCCAGTCAGAATCAGGCCGAACACCATCACCCCGGAGAGGAAATACAAGCCGGACGCAAGATTGCCGGTGTACTCCTTCAACGCGCCGATCACGAACGGACCGAGGTAACCACCGAGGTTGCCCACCGAGTTGATCAAGGCGATCCCCGCCGCCGCACTGGCACCGGCAAAGAATCGGCCCGGCAGGGTCCAGAACACCGCCGTGCAGGAAAACAGGGCGAACGCCACCAGGCACAGCGCCGCCAGTTGCAGCACCGGCACCGACAGCCAGGCGCTGAGGAACAGGCCAATCGCGCCCAGTACATAAAGCACCGCCAAGTGGCCGTAGCGATCATTCAAGCGGTCGGAACTGCGCGGGATCATCAACAGGCCGACGATCCCGAAGATGTACGGCACCGCGGAAACGAAACCGGTCACCAAGTCACTACCGCCGAACTGCTTGATCAAGGTCGGCAGCCACAAACCCAGGCCATAGATGCTCAGGGTCACCGGCAGGTAGAACAGCGCCAGCAGCAGGACGCGCTTGTCCTTGAGGGCGTGCAGCGGATTGCCGTGACGGGTCTGGCCATACGCATCGAGATCCTTTTTCAGCTCGCCACTGAGCCAGTCCTTTTCCGCCTGATCCATCCACTTCACTTGCTGCGGGCCATCCGGCAACCAGCGCAGTACCGGCCAGGTCAGCAGGATCGCCGGGCAGCCGATGACGATGAACAGCCACTGCCAGCCATGCAGCCCCAACACACCGTCCATGCCCAGCAGGCCGCCGGACAGCGGGCCGGTGATCACCATCGCGATGGGTTGCGACAGGATGAACAGCCCGAGGATCTTGCCGCGATGGCGCACCGGGAACCATTGGGTGATGTAGTACAGAACGCCCGGGAAGAACCCGGCCTCGGCGGCGCCGAGCAAGAAACGCATCACATAGAAGCTGTTCGGTCCCTGGACGAAAGCCATGCCGATGGTGATGGCGCCCCAAGTGATCATGATCCGTGCGAACCAGCGCCGGGCACCAAAGCGGTCGAGCATCAGGTTGCTGGGAATTTCCAGCAGGAAGTAGCCGATGAAGAACAGCCCGGCGCCAAGTCCGTAGGCGGCATCGCCGAGGCCGATGTCGGCGCCCATGTGCAATTTGGCGAAGCCCACCGCGGAGCGGTCCACATAGGCGATCAGGTACAGCAGGATCAGGAAGGGAATCAGTTTCAGCGTGATGCGACGGATAAGCCGCAGTTCCTGGCTCATGAGATCGGTCTCCGATTGTTGTTGTTATGGAACCTCGGGGGACGCCTCTCGCGAAAAACTCGCCAGGGCCATCCCTCCGTTTGAGCGGACTATATAGTAATACTATTTACTCAACAACACTTCCAAAGAGCACAATTTGCGCTTATGTTACGCTTCAGCTTGAACAATATAGTCATACAATAAGAGAATCGATCATGTCTGATAAGAAACCCACCCTGCGCTCCGCCCAATGGTTTGGCACCGCCGACAAGAACGGCTTCATGTACCGCAGCTGGATGAAGAATCAGGGCATCGCCGACCACCAGTTCCATGGCAAGCCGATCATCGGCATCTGCAACACCTGGTCGGAACTGACCCCGTGCAACGCGCATTTCCGCCAGATTGCCGAGCACGTCAAACGCGGCGTGATCGAGGCCGGGGGCTTCCCGGTGGAGTTTCCGGTGTTCTCCAACGGCGAATCGAACCTGCGCCCTACCGCCATGCTCACCCGTAACCTGGCGAGCATGGACGTGGAAGAAGCCATTCGCGGCAACCCGATCGATGGCGTGGTGTTGCTGACCGGTTGCGACAAAACCACTCCGGCGCTACTGATGGGCGCCGCCAGTTGCGATGTTCCCGCGATCGTCGTCACCGGCGGGCCGATGCTCAACGGCAAGCACAAGGGTAAGGACATCGGCTCCGGCACCGTGGTCTGGCAGCTCAGCGAACAGGTCAAGGCCGGCACCATCAGCATCGATGATTTCCTCGCGGCCGAGGGCGGCATGTCCCGCTCGGCCGGCACCTGCAACACCATGGGCACCGCCTCGACCATGGCCTGCATGGCCGAAGCACTGGGCACTTCCCTGCCCCACAACGCAGCGATCCCCGCCGTGGATGCGCGTCGTTATGTGCTGGCGCACATGTCCGGCATGCGTGCCGTGGAGATGGTGCGCGAAGACTTGAAGCTGTCGAAGATCCTCACCAAGGAAGCCTTCGAGAACGCCATCCGCGTCAACGCCGCCATCGGCGGTTCGACCAACGCGGTGATCCACTTGAAAGCCATCGCCGGACGTATCGGCGTGGAGCTGGACCTCGACGATTGGACGCGCATCGGTCGCGGTATGCCGACCATCGTCGACCTGCAACCGTCGGGACGTTTCCTGATGGAAGAGTTCTATTACGCTGGCGGCTTGCCGGCGGTGCTGCGTCGCCTCGGTGAAGCCAACCTGATCCCAAACCCGAATGCCTTGACCGTCAACGGCAAGTCCATCGGCGAGAACACCAAAGACGCGCCGATCTATGGCGAGGACGAAGTGATCCGCACCCTCGACAACCCGATCCGCGCCGACGGCGGCATCTGCGTATTGCGCGGCAACCTGGCGCCATTGGGTGCGGTGCTCAAGCCTTCCGCCGCCACACCTGAATTGATGCAGCATCGCGGCCGTGCGGTGGTGTTCGAGAACTTCGACATGTACAAGGCGCGGATCAACGATCCGGAACTGGACGTGGATGCCAACTCGATCCTGGTGATGAAAAACTGCGGGCCGAAGGGTTATCCAGGCATGGCCGAAGTCGGCAACATGGGCCTGCCGGCCAAGCTGCTGGCCCAGGGCGTGACCGACATGGTGCGTATTTCCGATGCGCGCATGAGTGGCACGGCGTACGGCACCGTGGTGCTGCATGTCGCCCCCGAAGCCGCCGCCGGCGGGCCGTTGGCCGCGGTGAAGGAAGGTGACTGGATCGAACTCGATTGCGCCAGCGGCCGTCTGCACCTGGACATCCCGGATGCCGAACTGGCTGCGCGCATGGCTGACCTGCAACCGCCGCAGAACCTGATCGTCGGTGGCTATCGCCAGCTCTACATCGACCACGTGCTGCAAGCGGACCAGGGTTGCGACTTCGACTTCCTGGTCGGTTGCCGTGGCGCCGAAGTGCCGCGTCATTCCCATTGACACAACAGGTCCCTGCTGCCATACCAACACCTGTGGCGAGGGGGCTCGCCCCCGTTGGAGCGCGAAGCGCTCCCAATACGACCCACGTGTTTTGCCAGGCAGAACGCGTTGGCACGATTGCGGCTGCTGCGCAGCCGAACGGGGGCAAGCCCCCTCGCCACAGAGTGCTCATAGCTTTCGACTGATGCATCCCGCCGCGCCTGCTATCATGCGCGACACCTATTCGCACAGGATCGCGCCGTTTCCCATGGATTACCGCAAACCCTCCGACCGCAAAAGCATGCACTCGCGCATCGTCCAGGAACTGGGCATGCAGATCGTCTCGGGACGTTTCCTGCCGGACGACAAACTGCCCGCCGAAGCGCTGTTGTGCGAAGAATATGCGGTCAGCCGGCCGGTGCTGCGTGAAGCCACCCGGGTGCTGGTTGCCAAAGGCCTGGTGTACTCCCGTCCGCGTGTCGGCACCGTGGTCAAGCCGCGCAAGGACTGGCACATGCTCGATCCGGACGTGCTGCACTGGTTGATGCAGAGCAGTCCGCAGAATCAGTTTTTCGACCTGCTGACCAGCGTGCGCAGCATCATCGAACCGGCCGCTGCCGCCCTCGCCGCGCAATTCGCCACCGAGGCGGATATCGCCTCCATCGGTGAAGCCTACCAGCGCATGGAAGCCGCGCCGACGCCGGAGGCGCTGTTGCAACCGGACCTGGATTTCCACAGTCGCATCGCCGATGCCACGCACAACGACTTGCTGGCCAACCTGTGCAACATGCTCTCGGTGGCCATCGCCGAAGCCTTGAAGCATTCGAACCAGCGGCCGAACCTGCATGAACTGGCGCTACCCCGGCACAAGGCGATCCTGACCGCCATCGAAAACCGCGACGCCCTGGGTGCACGGCATGCGACGCTGGTGCAACTTGATGATGCGCGCAGTGCGCTGAATGTCGTGCTGGGCAGCGATCCCGCCTAAACGCCCCCTGTAGGAGCCGGCTTGCTGGCGATGGTGTGTCAGCCACATTGATGTTGACTGGCACACCA
>NZ_JAHBDR010000107.1:0-21224 GCF_019956575.1 Pseudomonas sp. A-R-19 | reverse complement strand
CCCCACCTCCACCGCCAACCCCTGCAACTGCGCAAGCCCAGTCAACCCGGGAAACTCACCAATACGCTGCAACAATCGCCAAGCCAACGGACTCAACCCGGAAAACCTCACACTCCAGTCCTCATCCCGACGCACCAACAACAACGTCGGCTGATCAGGCAACACATCCGGCAGATACCCCGGCCCTACCTTGTGCACCGGCCAGGCATACGCCAACGGCCAGGCCAGCGGCGACACCTGCAAAACCCGATCCAGCAGCAACGCAACATCACCGACAACCAAAGGCTCGGCGTCCGACTGTTGCAAGGCCATTTCCACCCACTCGTAATGCGCCAGCTCCACCATGAACGGCGGCCACGACCCATCACTCAACGCCTGAGGCCCGTCCGCGAGAAACTCGACAAACTCCTGGGCGATTTCACCGAATTTCGGCGTGCGCGCGCGGTAGTCCCGCAGGAAGATGCGTACCAGCGCACGCCAATCCTCATCCCCAAGAATCCTCACCAACACCGGAAAGGTGCCACTGAGCAACGACGACAGATTGGCAAACACCAGGTCGCGATAAACCTGCGCCCGGGCAGGGTCCATCTCCGCGGGGGGCGCGCAATGCTCGGGATCACGCAAGTACTGGCCCATGCTGCTTTGCTGTTGATGCAACGATTGCTTGCTCACGGTTCAAATCTCCTGCTGCAGGCGGCGAATGGTCTGCAGTTCCGCCACCAGTTCGGCGAATGCCGGAAAGTTGAAATCGCGTTCCAGCAGCGTCGGTTGTGCACCGAACCGGGCATAAGCCTGGGCCAGCAACGCCCACACCGCCGGTTTGACCGAAGCGCCGTGGGTGTCGATTTTCAAAGTGTCGGACTCGTCGAAATGCCCGGCGATATGCATCGCCACCACCCGGCCCGCATCGATGCCAGCCAGAAACGCCTGCGGATCGAAACCGTGGTTGATCGAATTGACGTACACGTTGTTGACGTCCAGCAGCAAGTCGCAATCAGCCTCGCGCAACACCGCATTGGTGAACGTCACCTCGTCCATGTCCTGCCGGGGCGCCGCGTAGTAGGACACGTTTTCCACCGCCAGGCGCCGACCGAGTATGTCCTGGGCCTGGCGGATCCGCGCGGCGACGTGGTGCACCGCCTCTTCGGTGAACGGCAGCGGCAACAGGTCGTACAGGTGACCGTCATCGCTGCAGTAGCTCAGATGCTCGCTGTACAGCGGCACGTTGTAGTGATCGAGAAAACCCCGGACTTCCTGCAAAAAACCGACGTCCAGCGGCGACGGTCCGCCAAGGGACAGGGACAGGCCGTGACACGACAACGGATAGCGCTCGGCCAGCGCCCGCAATGCCGCGCCGTGGGCGCCACCGATGCCGATCCAGTTTTCCGGAGCGACCTCCAGAAAGTCGAAATGGCCGGCCGGGGCCGCTTGCAGGTCTTTGAGTAAACCGCGACGCAGGCCAAGCCCTGCGCTGGCCTTGGCTACGGGGGAAATGGGTGTCTGCATGGGGTCGATCTCGCAAGAGGTTCAAGGACGCGAGCCAGTGCCCGCCTTGAGACACAGTTAATCGAAGGGGTGTATCGGGACTGTGTTCGGCTGGGGGCGGAACAGGAGGTCACTGTGTCAGGAAGGGTTCTGGATACAGTGGGATACACACGATCTTTGCGAGCACTGCTGATCCCTGTGGGAGCGGGCTTGCCCGCGAAGGCGGTGGGTCAGTCAACATCGCTTTTGAATGTGCCGGCCCCTTCGCGGGCAAGCCCGCTCCCACAGGGTCCAGCGTCGGTCAGGAACATGTTGCTTTCGTCGCACCAGGCCGCGCGGTACAAGCCCCGGACTAAACTTACTGCACCCAGGACCCGCTCAGCGTCCTGCACATTCCCACGACCACCGCCCAGCGGCGAACGCCTCGCCAATACAGCGCCCCTGGACCGTGATCCTGCCAAAGGAGCACACGTGATGGACGAGGCCAGACTCAACGATTTCATGGGCAAACTGGTAAATGACATGGGCGGCGCGGCGATGCTCGCCAACGTCATCCTTGGCGAAGAGCTCGGCCTGTACCGGGCGATGGCCGACAGCCAGCCGATCACTCCCGAAACCCTTGCCGAAAAAACCGGCTGCAACACCCGCCTGCTGCGTGAATGGCTCAGCGCCCACGCCGCCTCCGGCTACATGGAACACCGCGACGGCCAGTTCCGCCTCCCTGAAGAGCAAGCCCTGGCACTGGCCATCGAAGATTCACCGGTCTATATCGCCGGGGGTATCGGTGTGGTCGCGTCGTTTTTCCATGACAAGGACAAGCTGGTCAATGCCATGCGCGGCGACGGCGCCCTGCCCTGGGGCGATCACCATCCGTGCATGTTCAGCGGCACCGAACGTTTCTTCCGCCCCGGCTATAAAGCGCATTTGATCGCCGAATGGTTGCCGGCCCTCGATGGCGTGGTGGCCAAGCTGGAAGCCGGGGCCAAAGTGGCGGACATCGGCTGCGGTCATGGCGCGTCCACGGTGATCATGGCCCAGGCGTATGCGGATTCGCGTTTCGTCGGCTTCGACTACCACGCGCCATCGGTCACCGTCGCCACCCAGCGGGCCGAAGAAGGCGGTGTGTCCGACCGGGTCCGGTTCTTCCAGGGCAACGCAAAAAGCTTCCCCGGCAGCGACTACGACCTGATCTGCTACTTCGACTGCCTGCACGACATGGGCGACCCGGTGGGCGCAGCCAAACATGCCTATGAGTCGTTGAAGGAAGACGGCACGGTGTTGCTGGTCGAGCCCTACGCCAACGACTCGCTCGACGACAACATCAACCCGGTCGGACGCCTGTTCTACGCCGCCTCGACCTTCATCTGCACACCCAACTCGCTGTCCCAGGAAGTCGGCCTCGGCCTCGGCGCCCAGGCCGGTGAAGCGCGGTTGCGCAAGGTGTTCAATGAGGCCGGGTTCAGTTCGTTTCGCCGGGCCACGGAAACGCCGTTCAACCTGATCCTGGAGGCGCGCAAGTAACCCACACCGCCATCTGTAGGAGCGAGCTTGCTCGCGAAGAACGTGATCACTGCGCGGGGTGTCAGGCTTACAGTGTTATCGTTGGCTACCATCGCGAGCAAGCTCGCTCCTACAGGTTTCCCGGCATGCTAGACCGTCAGACCCGTGACCATCTCGATCACCTCCATCAGCTCATGGCGAATCAGCCGTTTGCCGTTCTGACCGGAGCCGGTATCAGCACGCCTTCGGGCATCCCGGACTATCGCGACAACCAGGGTGTGCGCCGTGGCCGGCAGCCAATGATGTATCAGGAATTTCTCTCGGCCGCGCAATCCCGGCGTCGTTACTGGGCGCGGGCGATGCTCGGCTGGCCACGGGTGCGTCAGGCGCAGCCGAACGTGGCCCACGACACCCTGGCCCGCTTGCAAGGCACGCGACAGATCAGCGCCTTGATCACCCAGAACGTCGACACCCTGCACGACCAGGCCGGCAGCCATGACGTGATTGAACTGCACGGTAGTTTGCACCGGGTGTTGTGCCTGGATTGCGGCCAGCGCAGCGAGCGCGATTCGATCCAGCGCCTGATGGAAACCCAGAACCCGTACCTGGCCGGCGTCGACGCGGCGCAGGCGCCGGACGGCGACACCTTGCTCGACCCGGCCTTCGAGGCACGCTTCCGGGTCCCGCACTGCCCGTATTGCGCCGGGGAGCGGATGAAGCCGGATGTGGTGTTCTTTGGCGAGAACGTCGCGCAGGCCACGGCAGCCAAGGCCATGGCCGCCGTTGAACAGGCTGCCGGGTTGTTGGTAATCGGGTCTTCGTTGATGGCCTATTCGGCGTTTCGCCTGTGCCGGGCGGTGGTGGACCAGGGCAAGCCACTGATCGCGATCAACCTGGGCAAGACTCGGGCAGATGAGATGCTGGATTTGAAGATCGAGGGGTCGTGCGAGCGACTACTCCCCTTATTGGCAGAACGCCTCTCTAGCTGATCAACACAAAACCCTGTGGGAGCGGGCTTGCTCGCGAAAGCGGTGGGTCAGGCAATATCTCTATTGGATGTGCCGGCCTCTTCGCGAGCAAGCCCGCTCCCACAGGTATTGTGATCAGAACCAGGGATTGTGATCAGCTCGTGGAGAAACGCTGCCCCAGGTTCTCCTCCTTCAGCACATCAAACAACGCCTGCGCCGCCGCCGACAGCTCTCCACCCGGCAACGTCAACACCCCCAGCGCCCGCTCAACCACCGGGTCGCGCAAGGTAATGCAGCGCGCACCCAGCTCGCGCATCTGCCCGGCACACAGCGCCGGTACCGCGCTCACGCCCAGGCCACTGGCGACCATGCGCCCGACCGTCGCCAGTTGATGGCTTTCAAACTCCACCGGCAGCTTCATGCCCCGGGCTTGCAAGTGTTCTTCCAGCATCACCCGCACCGTCGACGGACGCTGCAAGGTAATGAACGGTTCCTTGAGCAGGGTCTGCCAGTCGATGTCATCGAGTTCGGCCAATGCCGAATCCAGGGGCACCACCGCGACGAAACGGTCGATGTACAACGGCGTGAATTGCAGCGACGAACTCATGGTCGGTTCGAACGCCACCCCCAGTTCCACCTGGCGGTCACGGACCATTTCCAGCACCTGCTCGTTGATCACGTCGTTGACCGTCACGTTGACATTCGGATAACGCGCGCGGAACGTCTTGAGGATCGGCGGCAGCAGGTTGCCGGCGAACGACGGCATCGCCGCCAGGGTCACGCGACCGCGCTGCAGGGTGAAGCGTTGACGCAGTTCATCCTCGACATTGTCCCAGTCGGCGATCAGCCGGCGCGCCAGCGGCACCAGGGATTCGCCCTCGGCGGTGAGTGCCACGTTGCGCGTGTTGCGGGTGAACAAGCGCCCGCCCAGGCCCTCTTCCAGCGCCTTGATGGTCAGGCTCAGGGCCGATTGCGACAGGTGCAGGCGCTCGCAGGCCACGGCAAAACTCAGGCTTTGCGCCACCGCCAGAAAGGCGCGGATCTGCTTGACGGTCATGGGTCGCTTAGCTCCAGAATGAATGAACCACTGAACCTTGTAGGAGCCGGCTTGCCGGCGATAGCGATATGGCAGGCGAAATCGATGTTGGCCTTATCCGCCGCCTTCGCCAGCAAGCCGGCTCCTACAGGTCTGCATTTTTCATCGTTTAATGAGCTTTATCAATCAATCAGACTTAAAAAACAACTTAACAAATGAATCAAGCGGCGCGACACTCCATCCCATTCGGCTAGCCAGCCGCCCACAAAGAATAAAAGAGGTGCATATGGCAGGTTTCGACAAGCGCGTGAGTTCCTACGAGGAAGCTCTGGCAGGTCTTGAAGACGGCATGACCGTGATCGCTGGCGGCTTCGGCCTGTGCGGGATCCCGGAAAACCTGATCGCCGAGATCAAGCGCAAGGGCACTCGCGACCTCACCGTGGTCTCCAACAACTGCGGCGTCGACGGTTTCGGCCTCGGCGTACTGCTGACCGACCGCCAGATCAGCAAAGTGGTAGCGTCCTACGTCGGCGAAAACAAGCTGTTCGAAGAGCAACTGCTCAAGGGCGAAATCGAAGTCATCCTGACCCCGCAAGGCACCCTCGCCGAAAAAATGCGCGCGGGCGGCGCCGGCATCCCGGCCTTCTTCACCGCCACCGGCGTTGGCACTCCAGTTGCCGACGGCAAGGAAGTGCGCGAATTCCATGGCCGCAAGTACCTGATGGAAGAGTCCATCACCGGCGACTTCGCCATCGTCAAAGGCTGGAAAGCCGACCATTTCGGTAACGTGATCTATCGCCATACCGCGCAGAACTTCAACCCGCTGGCCGCCACCGCCGGCAAGATCACCGTGGTCGAAGTCGAAGAAATCGTCGAACCCGGCGAGCTGGACCCGGCGCAGATCCACACCCCTGGCATCTACGTCGACCGGATCATCTGCGGCACGTTCGAGAAGCGCATCGAACAGCGCACCGTGCGTAAGTGATCCCCTGCCCCCGGACCGAATGAAGGAATAACAACAATGGCACTTTCCCGCGAACAAATGGCTCAACGCGTCGCCCGCGAAATGCAGGACGGCTTCTACGTGAACCTGGGCATCGGCATTCCGACCCTGGTCGCCAACTACATCCCCGAAGGCATGGAAGTCATGCTGCAGTCGGAAAACGGCCTGCTGGGCATGGGTCCGTTTCCTACCGAAGAAACCATCGATGCCGACATGATCAACGCCGGCAAGCAAACGGTGACCGCGCGCATCGGCGCTTCGATCTTTTCCTCTGCCGAGTCCTTCGCGATGATTCGCGGTGGTCATGTCGACCTGACCGTGCTGGGCGCCTTTGAAGTGGACGTGCAAGGCAACATCGCTTCCTGGATGATCCCCGGCAAGCTGGTCAAGGGCATGGGCGGCGCGATGGACCTGGTGGCCGGCGCCGACAACATCATCGTGATCATGACCCACGCGTCCAAGGACGGTGAGTCCAAGCTGTTGTCGCAATGCAGCCTGCCGCTGACCGGCGCCGGTTGCATCAAGCGCGTGTTGACCGACCTGGCCTACCTGGAAATCGAAAACGGCGCGTTCATTCTGAAAGAGCGTGCACCGGGCGTCAGCGTCGAAGAGATCGTCGCCAAGACTGCCGGTAAACTGATCGTGCCGGACCACGTGCCGGAAATGCAGTTCGCTGCCCAGTGAGGAATCATTCCATGCAAGAAGTCGTCATTGTTGCCGCCACGCGCACCGCGATCGGCAGTTTCCAGGGATCGCTGGCCAATGTGTCCGCCGTCGACCTCGGCGCTGCGGTGATCCGCCAGTTGCTGGCGCAAACCGGCCTGGATCCGGCCGAAGTCGATGAAGTGATCATGGGCCAGGTGCTGACCGCCGGCGCCGGGCAAAACCCTGCGCGCCAGGCCGCGATCAAGGCCGGCCTGCCGTTCGCCGTACCGGCCATGACCCTGAACAAGGTCTGCGGCTCGGGCCTCAAGGCCCTGCACCTGGGTGCCCAGGCGATTCGCTGCGGCGATGCCGAGGTGATCATCGCCGGTGGCCAGGAAAACATGAGCCTGGCCAACTACGTCATGCCCGGCGCCCGCACCGGCCTGCGCATGGGTCACGCGCAAATCGTCGACACCATGATCAGCGATGGCCTGTGGGATGCGTTCAACGACTACCACATGGGCATCACCGCCGAGAACCTGGCCGAGAAGTACAGCCTGACTCGCGAGCAGCAGGATGCCTTCGCGGCAGCCTCGCAGCAGAAGGCCGTGGCCGCCATCGAAGCCGGGCGCTTCGTCGATGAAATCACCCCGATCCTGATCCCGCAGCGCAAGGGCGATCCGCTGTCCTTCGCCACCGACGAGCAGCCACGGGCCGGCACCACCGCCGAGTCCCTGGGCAAGCTCAAGCCAGCCTTCAAGAAGGACGGTTCGGTAACCGCCGGCAACGCTTCGTCACTGAACGACGGCGCCGCGGCCGTGATCCTGATGAGCGCCGAAAAAGCCAAGGCCCTGGGTTTGCCAGTGCTGGCAAAAATCGTCGCCTACGCCAATGCAGGCGTCGACCCGGCGATCATGGGCATCGGCCCGGTGTCGGCCACCCGTCGTTGCCTGGGCAAGGCCGGCTGGAACATCAACCAGTTGGACCTGATCGAAGCCAACGAAGCCTTTGCCGCGCAGTCGCTGGCGGTAGCCAAGGACCTGGAATGGGACTTGAACAAGGTCAACGTCAACGGCGGCGCCATCGCCCTGGGTCACCCGATCGGTGCCTCGGGTTGCCGCGTACTGGTGACCCTGCTGCATGAAATGCTCAAGCGCGACGCCAAGAAAGGCCTCGCCACCCTGTGTATCGGTGGTGGTCAGGGCGTGGCACTGGCGCTCGAAAGGGCTTAAAAGCGTTCAACAGACGGCGCGGGGACCCACGAAGATCTGTCGCCGCCTGGCAACACACCCGGTGCCCTGTGGCGAGGGGGCTTGCCCCCGTTGGAGTGCGAAGCGCTCCCAAAATACTCGACTATTGCCGAGATTCTGGGGTTGCTGCGCAACCCAACGGGGGCAAGCCCCCCTCGCCACACACCGGGTTCTTTTTTGCCTGCGTTTTTTCAGGTGGACCGAGTCATCGTTCTTCGCGAGCAAGCCCGCTCCCACGGTTGACCGCATTCCCCTGTGGGAGCAGGCTTGCTCGCGAAGAGGCCCGACGAGTCAGCCCAGAAACTGCAGAATCAACCAACTGTTCGCCCCACTGATCACGACAAACAACCCCCACGCCAACACCCGCGTCGGCAGCCGGTTCACCAGCGGCCCCATGAGCGAGTGATCGTTGGTCATGCGAATCAACGGGTACAGCGCGAACGGCAACTGCAAACTCAACACCACCTGACTCAACACCAGCAACTTGCCGATGGCGTCATCGCCCATCAGCCACACGCCGATGAACGCCGGGATCAGCGCCAGCCCGCGCGTGATCAGGCGCCGTTGCCAGCAGGGAATGCGCAGGTTGAGGAACCCTTCCATGATCACCTGGCCGGCGATGGTGCCGGTGAAGGTCGAACTCTGCCCCGAGGCCAGCAATGCCACGCCAAACAACACACTGGCCAAGGCCCCTCCCACCAGTGGGTCGAGCAGGTGATAGGCATCCTGGATGTCCACGACATCGGTGTGCCCGGACTGATGGAAGGCTGCCGCCGCCAGAATCAGGATCGCCGCGTTGACCAGCAGCGCCAGTGCCAGGGAACCGATGGTGTCGATACGCGCCAGCTTGACTGCGTCCTGCTTGCTGGCCAGGTCCTTGCCGATCAACCGGGTTTGCACGATGGACGTGTGCAGGTACAGGTTATGCGGCATGACCGTGGCCCCGAGGATGCCGATGGCCAGGTACAGCGGCGCCGCATCGCCGATGGCCGACAGCGATGGCGTGAAACCGCGGGCGACATCGGGCCAGTAGGGCTTGATCAGCAGCAACTCGACGAAGAAGCACACGCCGATGGTCCCGACCAGTACCAGCATGATCGCTTCGAGCCGACGGAAACCACGGTTCTGCAAGGCCAGCACCAACAAGGTGTCGAAGGCCGTGAGGGCGATGCCGAAGGTCAGCGAGCAACCGAGCAACAAATGGAACGCCAGCGCGCAGCCGAGCACCTCGGCGAGGTCGGTGGCGATGATCGAGATCTCCGCCAGAAACCACTGCGTGCGAGCGGTGCGCGTGCTGTAGCGCTCCCTTGACAATTGCGCCAGGTCACGCCCGGTGGCAATGCCCAGGCGCGAACACAGGCACTGCACCACCATTCCCGCCAGACTCGCCAGCAGCACCACGAACAGCAGGCTGTAGCCGAACCGCGAACCGGCCTCGATGGCGGTAGCCCAGTTGCCCGGGTCCATGTAACCGATGGACACCAACAACCCCGGCCCGGCAAAGCGCAGGACACGTTTGAAGAACGACGCACGCGGGTCGACGGCGACGCTGCCGGCCACTTCCGGCGGACAAAACGGCGCAGTCGCGGTCTTGGGCAAAAAACTGAAGTTCACACGATGATCCATCAACAGGTGGGAAGGCTCTCAGGCAGGTGGTGATCATCGCAAAAATCAGGAGACGCAAAAGCCCCTTTCGTACAATTTCGAGGGATAACGCGTGTGAACCGGATAAACCCGGCGCACCTGGGTCCATCGCCAACGCGGTCCCGTGTAGGAGCTGGCTTGCCAGCGATGGTCGTCAACGATAACGCGCGTAAACCGGATAAACGCGGCGCACTCGAGTCCATCGCCAGCAAGCCGGCTCCTACAGGGTGCGTAGGTCACGCGGTCCCGTGTAGGAGCTGGCTTGCCAGCGATGGTCGTTAACGATAACGCGCGTAAACCGGATAAACGCGGCGTACTCGAGTCCATCGCCAGCAAGCCGGCTCCTACAGGTGCGTAGGTCACGCGGTCCCGTGTAGGAGCTGGCTTGCCAGCGATGGTCGTTAACGATAACGCGCGTAAACCGGATAAACGCGGCGCACTCGAGTCCTTCGCCAGCAAGCCGGCTCCTACAGGGTGCGTAGGTCACGCGGTCCCGTGTAGGAGCTGGCTTGCCAGTGATGGTCGTTAACGATAACGCTGGTAAACCGGATAAACGCGGCGCACTCGAGTCCATCGCCAGCAAGCCGGCTCCTACAGGGCGCGTAGGTCTCGCGGTCCCGTGTAGGAGCTGGCTTGCCAGTGATGGTCGTTAACGATAACGCTGGTAAACCGGATAAACGCGGCGCACTCGAGTCCATCGCCAGCAAGCCGGCTCCTACAGGTGCGTAGGTCACGCGGTCCCGTGTAGGAGCTGGCTTGCCAGCGATAGTCGTTAACGATAACGCGCGTAAACCGGATAAACGCGGCGTACTCGAGTCCATCGCCAGCAAGCCGGCTCCTACAGGGTGTGTAGGTCTCGCGGTCCCGTGTAGGAGCTGGCTTGCCAGCGATGGTCGTCAACGATAACGCGCGTAAACCGGATAAACGCGGTGCACTCGAGTCCATCGCCAGCAAGCTGGCTCCTACAGGTGTTGCGTTATCGGTGTTTCCCGGGATTGCGTGAAGAAGCTTTTATTTTTGTATACAAAATCCAGCCGATGCGATGTTACCGTTGCCACCTCACACAGGTCGGAGACATGCGCGTGTTGATCCTTAAACTACTGGTAATCCCAGGCTTCCTGCTGCTGATTTCCCTGGCTGGCAAACGCTGGGGGCCGAGCGTGGCCGGTTGGCTGTCGGGGTTGCCGGTGGTGGTCGGGCCGATTCTGTTGTTCCTCGCCCTGGAGCAAGGCGAGGCGTTCGCCGCGCAATCGGCTACCGCCGCGCTGTCGGCGATGTTCGCGATGATTGCGTTTTGCGTGACCTACGCCCAGGTCGCACAACGGGCCGGATGGCCGCTGGCGTTGTTGATCTCGCTGGCGGTCTGGGCGGCGGTGGCGGTTGTCCTGTCGCTGATCCCGGCATCCCTGGTTTTTTCGGTGTGCGCCGCCGCGACCGCGCTGCTCGCCGCGCCGTACCTGTTTCCCACCGTGCAACCGCTACTCAGTGGCCCGCCGCCAAAATCCGACAAGCTTCTGCTGCGCATGGTGGCCGGTGCCTTGCTCACGTTGGTCGTGACACTGCTGGCCAGCACCGTCGGCGACCGCTGGAGCGGCCTGCTGGCGGTGTTCCCGGTATTGGGCAGCGTGATGGCGGTGTTCTCCCAGCAAACCCGTGGCCCGGCCTTTACCGCCGCGTTGCTGCGCGCCACTGCCACTGGCATGTATTCGTTCGCCGCGTTCTGCCTGGTGTTGGCCCTGACCTTGCCGACGCTGGGGATGAACGCGTTTGTGCTGGGCGTCGCAGTGTCGGTGGCCATGCTGGGCGTGACCAAACGCTTGCTCGCGCGGCCGGTCGGCCCGACGACAGACACTGGAGGAACGGCGATCAAACGCTAAGCTGCATGATGTCATCGGGCCAGGATGTTGCCCGCCTCTACGCGCTGAAGGAACAGACATGACTGCATCTCGCTTGCGCAATGCCCGTTCGGCGACCGCCGTGGGCGTGATTGCGATCTTCCTCTGGTCTTGCCTGGCGTTGTTGACCACCCTCACCGAAGGCATCCCGCCCTTTGAACTGCTGACCTTGAGTTTCGGCGTGGCCTTTGCCGCGAGCCTGATCACCCTCGGCCGCCACGGTCTGGCCGGGTTCAGCAGCTGGCGCCAACCCTGGGCCGTGTGGGCCACCGGTTTCATCGGCATTTTCGTCTATCACGCGCTGTACTTCTTCGCGCTCAAGGTCGCGCCTGCCGCCGAAGCCAGCCTGATCAATTACCTGTGGCCGTTGATACTGGTACTGCTGTCGGCCTTCGCCGCCGGAGAAAAGCTGCACAAGCGCCAGGTGCTCGGCGCGGTGCTGGGCCTGGCGGGCACGGCGTTCATCATGCAGCAACGAGCGACCCATTCGGCCGCGACGATGCCGGTCGCCGGGTATCTGGCGGCGTTCGGCTGTGCACTGATCTGGGCTGGCTACTCGGTGTTCAACCGTCGTTTCAGCGCGGTGCCAAGCAGCATCATCGGTGGAATCTGCGGCATGTCGGCCGCTGTCGGGCTGGTCTGCCACCTGGCCTTCGAAACCACTGTGTGGCCCGATATCAAACAATGGGCGGCGCTTGTCGTCCTCGGCCTGGGCCCGGCAGGCCTGGCATTTTTCGCCTGGGACCACGCCACCAAGCACGGCAACCTGGCGACGCTGGGGGCACTGTCTTATCTGGCACCGCTGATTTCGACCATGCTGCTGATCGTCGTCGGCCATGGCCACGCCAGCCCGATCCTGATCGTGCCGGCATTGCTGATCATCGCCGGCGCGGTGATTGCCACCGCACAGGCGCCCGAAAAAGCCCCGGTAACCCGTTCGATTGTTTCGCACGAGTAGAACAACACCCTTGCACGTCAATCGAACAGGTTTGCTTCAACATCAGCCTCAGTTCCACCCCCTACCCGACTGAGGCCTACACCATGAAATTCTTTTTCCACCCTTCGCCGAACCCGATGAAAGTTGCCCTGCTGCTCGAAGAACTGCAAACGCCCTACGAATTGATCGGCGTCGACACCTTCAAGGGCGAGCAACACCAGCCAGCCTTCCTGGCAATCAACCCGAACGCCAAGGTGCCCGCACTGGTGGATGGCGACGCCACTGTGTTCGACTCCCAGGCGATCCTGCTGCACCTGGCGCAGAAACATCAGCGCTTTGTGCCGACCACTGCTGCCGGCCAGGCCGAAATGCTCTCGTGGTTGATGTTCATCGGCACCGGCCTGTCGCCGTTCTCCGGCCAGGCGGTGCACTTCCTGCACCACGCTCCGGAAGATCTGCCCTACGCGAAAAACCGTTACTTCAAGGAAGTCGAACGCCACTACCGCATCCTCGACGAACGCCTGGCCCAGCATCAGTACCTGGCCGGCGACACCTACAGCATCGCCGACATGGCCCTGTGGGGCTGGGCCAACTACGCGCCCTACATCCTTGGCGAAAACGGCCTGGCGGCCTACCCGAACGTCAAGCGCCTGTACGATGAAGTCAGCGCCCGCCCGGCCGCCCAGCGTGCCCATGGCCTGAAAGAGCAACTGGTGCTCAAGGCCGAATTCGACGAAGAAACCCGTCGCAACCTGTTCCCGCAAAACCAGGCGTAATCCGAAGGTTTCAGCCTTCGAGGGTGATGAAAAAAGTGATCACTGTGGCGAGGGAGCTTGCCTGTGGCGAGGGGGCTTGCCCCCGTTGGGTTGCGTAGCGACCCTCAGAATCTCGGGAATTGTCGGAGAGCTTGGGAGCGCTTCGCACTCCAACGGGGGCAAGCCCCCTCGCCACAGGTAAGCGACCTCACTCAAGTGACCGCTCGTTAGAGCACGCTGGAATGCATCACATCCTCCATGGGATGATCGCGCCCCACCGCGCGTTCGTCCCTGGAGATTTCGATGTCATTGTTGAGTAAAAAAGCCCTTGTCCTGCTGCTGGCAGCGGTTACCGGCCTGGGGGCTTTGAATGCGCAGGCCGCCCAGGCCACTGCCAGCGATGCGCCGGCCCAGAAAGTCTCGATGCTCGGCGGCAAGTTCACCTTCAACCTGCCCAAGGGTTTCAGCGCCAACCCGCTGCCCGCCAGCCCGGACGGCGCCAGCGGCACCCTGTACAGCAATGCGACCACCAAGACCGTGGTGATCGCCGCGGAAAACACCCTGCCCAAAGGTATCAGCGTCAAGGACAACGACGGCGAGTTCCTCGACGGCACCGTGGCTGACTTCGATTCGGCGCAACACAAGTCCCTGCCCGACTACAACAAACTGAGCGAGAAAAGCCTGACCCAGAAAACCGGGCTGGGCCTGCGCCAGGTAGACGGCACCGCCACCCAGGGCGGCGGCATGACCCTCACCACCACGCTGATGGCAGCATCCGGCACCCGCATGGCGGTGATTCAGGTGATCTCCCGTCCCGGCGACATGGCGGCCCACGAAACCCTGATCAAACAGATCGTCAGCGGAAAGTAAGGCTCAAGGGTTCAGACGCTGCAGCCAGGCGCTCAGATCCTGGATCTCGTCGGCGCTGATGTTGTGGCCGACACCGGGATAGCCGTGAAACTCAGGCTCGAGCGACACGCTCTGCAGCAAGCTGTTGGCTTCGCTGCCGTCGCTGTAGGGAAGGCGTTTGTCCTGCTCGCCATGACCGATGAAAATCGCCAGCGATTGACGCTTTTCATCCGGTTTGAGCTCATCCTTGAGCACTGGCAGAATCCGTCCGCTCAGCGCAGCGATGCCACCGAGCGCCTCGGGATGTCGCAGGCCTACCTCATAGGACATGATCGCGCCCTGGCTGAATCCCACCAGGTACACCTTCTCGGGTTCGGTGTGATATTTCTTCGTGGCCTGTGCGACGAAATCCAGCAGCACCTGGCCGCTGGACTTCAGATCATCGGTCTCGCCGTTGTAGGCCCCTTCGCCCTTCTTGCGAAACCACTGGTAACTGCCCGCCTCCAACACCAAGGGTGCCTGCACCGACAGGTAGGTGTAAGACGCGGGCAAGTCATCCTTGATGCCGAACAGGTCCTGCTCGTTACTGCCGTAACCGTGGAGGAAAATCACCAGGGGTTGATGGTTCGAATCGGCGTTGGCCTGCTCTAGGTACTTGAGCGGCAGGTCGGTTTGCAGCGGGGTTTGAGCGTGGACGGCAGAGGATGCCAGGAGCGTGAGCAGCGCGAGAATCTTCAACATGGGTCTTCCTTCTCGGAATGCAGGATTCGGGGAAGAGCCTAACACTGGTCAGTAGGCAGGAACATCTCGGGCGTGGCGGATGCCGTCTTCGCGAGGCCCGAACAGCCTGCAAAAATCTCTGGATCAGTCGTTAATCAACTTGCCCGCCCGAATCGCCTCGCGCCCGGCAACTTTCGCCTGCCAGGTCCCCGGCTGGGTATAACGCCCACGGTCGATGGCAAACAGCACGCCACTGGTGCCGGCCTGCACGGTGGTGACTTTGTCGTTCAACGGGTCGACCACCTCGAACAGCGCATCGCCCTTCTCCACCCACTCCCCGGCTTCCCGCAGGAAACTGACCACGCCGTGATGCGGTGCGAACAGGTATTGGGTGCCTTCGAACGGCATGCCTTCACAGCATTCGGCCGGTGCCGCCGGCCAGGTGCCGGAGATGAAACCCTGTTCGGCGAGGAAACCGAGAATGGCCTCGCAATTGGCCTGGGCCTGGTCGACGCGGGTGTCGCCCATGCTGCCCAGTTCCAGCGTGGTCGCCAGGTTGGCCGGTGGAATCGCCGCCGCCGGAAACATCCTGGCCAGGCGCAACCATGGTGAAGAACAGGACTCATCGAACGAGCTGCCGCCGGAATCTTCACACAACAACGCCACGCCGGCCTTCAGGCGCGCCGCCAGGGATTGCCATTGAGGCCAGTGCTGCGGCAACGCGTAGATGTGGATCGCCGCTTCGAAGTCGCAATGCAGGTCGAGGGTGATATCGGCGTCGCAGGCATGGCGCAACAACAGGCGGTGCATTGCTTCCAGCTGCGATGTCGCTGCCGGCAAGTCGTCGAGGACCTGGCCCATGGCCTGGCGAATCAACGCGATGTTGGCCTGGGCATCGCTGCCGAGGCGATCACCGATCAACCCGGCCACCGGCGCGCTGAGTTCGACGAACGAGCGGTTGAAGTTCTTGCCGCTGCCGAGCTCGAAGCGCCCCATGTGGCTGCCTTGCAGGTGCTGGTCCAGGCCAATGGGGTTGGCCACCGGCACCAGTTCGACCACACCCTTCAATTGGCCCTGCTGCTCAAGTTCGGCCAGGCGCTTTTTCAACTCCCAGGCCGTGCGCATGCCCGGCAGTTCGTCGGCGTGCAGGCTGGCCTGGATGTACACCTTGCGCGGGCCTGCGCCATAACGAAACACGCTGAGGGTACGCTCGGTGCCCAGGTGGCTCCAGGGCAATGGGTGGTCGATGCGTTGCATGGGGGAGACTCCTGATGTCTGTACGGTGAGATCACCTGTGGGAGCGGGCTTGCTCGCGAAAGCGTCGTGTCAGGCAACATCAATGCTGAATGTACCGACGTCTTCGCGAGCAAGCCCGCTCCCACAGGTTTCTCGTTTCAATAGAAAGAAAGCACAAAAAAAATGGCAACCGCGCCAACGATTGCCATTTTTTCAGCCCGCTCGCTTACTCGCCGTAAACGTCAAACTTGAAGTACTTGTCCTGCACTTGCTTGTACTTGCCGTTGGCGCGGATGTCGGTGATGGCTTTGTTGAATTGCTCGGCCAGGGCAGTATCGCCCTTGCGCACGGCAATGCCGGCGCCGCCACCGAAGTATTTCGGATCGTTGTACTCAGGGCCGACGAAGGCAAAACCTTTACCGGCGTCGGTTTTCAGGAAACCGTCGTCCAGGTTGACCGAGTCGGCCAGCAGCGCGTCAATGCGGCCGGAGACCATGTCCAGGTTGGCTTCCTGCTGGGAGCCGTAGCGCACCAGGGCAATCCCCGCTGGTTGCAGCACTTCAGTGGCGAAGCGGTCGTGGGTACTGGCGCGCAGGACACCGACTTTCTTGCCCTTGAGCTCGGTCAGCGGGTCCTTGACGTCGGTGCCTTCCTTCATCACGAAGCGCGCCGGGGTGTGGTAGTACTTGATGGTGAAATCGACGTTCTTCTTGCGATCGTCAGTGATGGTCATGGACGACAGGATGGCGTCGATTTTCTTGACCTTCAGCGCGGGGATCAGGCCGTCGAACTCTTGCTCGACCCAGGTGCACTTGACCTTCATCTGCTCGCACAGGGCGTCGCCGATGTCCACGTCGAAACCGGTGAGTTTGCCGTCTGGGGTTTTCATCGAGAATGGCGGGTAGCCGGCTTCGATACCGATGCGGATCGGCTTGGCGTCTTCGGCCACGGCGGTCAGGGACAACATCGACAGTGCCAGGGCACCGAACATCACTAGCTTCTTCATTTATAACTCCTGTGTGCGGAGGCTTTTATTGGCAGCTTCGATTGGCAGCGTTCGGTCATGGCTTTGTGGGCGCAAACCGAAGTGGCCGGCAGTCTAGAGCGGCTACAGGCGGGTAAATTACGCCGAGGCGACAAATATTTATAAAAAAGTGGCACCGGGATAGGGCTCACGAGGTGAAAGCGCCATGACGGTGCAAAGTCTGTCGGACATGCCGCGTTTTCACACCAGGCCTACAGCGTTTGCAGCTGTATCCGACAGAACGGGACGATTGGCGACACCGGGTGTTTTACGGCACATTGAGCGCCCTTGCGTCCCATCGAGAGTAGCGCGATGCCCACGTTGAACCTGATCCAGCACCACCGCGCCGAAGATCCCGGCGCCATCGCCGTTTGGGCCGAATCCCGAGGGCTGGCGCTGAAGGTGTTTCGCGCCGACCTCGGCCAATTGCCGCCCGTCAACGCCGATCCCGTGATCCTGCTGGGCGGGCCTTATGAATCCAATGCCGGCCCGGCCTGGCTGGAAGCCGAACGGCAATGGCTCGGAGGCAGTCTGGAGCTGGGTGTGGCCGTGTTCGCCATCTGCCTGGGGGCGCAGTTGCTGGCGTTGAGCCTGGGCGGGAATGTCCGGCGAATGGACCGGACCGAAACCGGATGGACCACGGTGACCTTTATCGATGGGCAAACGCTGAAGGTGCTGGAGTGGCACGAAGACGCCATCGACCTGCCGCCTGCCGCGCAGTTGTTGGCCAGCAGCGCGCACTGTGCGCAGCAGATGTACCGCGCCGGGCCGACGCGGCTGGGGTTGCAGTTTCATCCGGAGTGGAACGCCGAGTCGGTGGCCATGCTCAATGCGCATTTTGGCGATGAGTCGCCGTTGCCACGCGGGCCGCAGGACGGTGCGGATTACGCAGCGGTGGCCGGGTGGCTGGAGGCGACGCTGGATGAGTGGTGGGCGACTGCTGCCTGTAGCTGAAATACATAGCTGTGGCGAGGGGGCTTGCCTGTGGCGAGGGGGCTTGCCCCCGTTGGAGTGCGAAGCGCTCCCAAAACTCTCGACCATTTCCGAGATTCTGGGGTTGCTGCGCAACCCAACGGGGGCAAGCCCCCTCGCCACAATGATCAGCGGTGTTTGAAGATCAGCATTCGCAACCAATCACGTCACGAGCGGGCCGCTGCACCCCGGCACTCAACTCAAACCCTTCATCCAGCCACCCGGTCACGCCGCCGATCATTTCCTTGACCGGATAACCCAGGGCCGCCAGTTTCACTGCTGCCTTGTTCGCGCCGTTGCAGTGCGGCCCGGCGCAATACACCACGAACAGGCTGTTCTTCGGATAATCGGCCAAGCCTTCGGCAGTCAGCAAACGCCCGGGAATGTTGATCGCTCCCGGTACATGCCCGCGTTCGAACGCCAGCGGGCCGCGCACATCCACCAGAATGAAATCGACTTCAGCGCCCTGCTGGCTGGCGTGAACGTCGGAACAATCAGTTTCGAAAGTCAGACGGTTACTGAAATGCATCAGGGCGATGGCCGATGGGGCGGCGGGAATTTCGCGAACCAGACTGGTCATGCTGTGTACTCCAAAGTATCGGTGGGTGTAGGAAGACTTTATCCGCCAGCCACTTGCAGCTAAAGTGGCGCACAAGACACTCACCGGGAACTTTCCGCCAAATGCACTCCAGCCCTGGATTGGTCGCGATTCTGGCCTACGACGGCCTCTGTACGTTCGAGTTCGGCATTGCCGTGGAGATCTTCGGCCTGGCACGACCCGAGTTCGATTTCCCGTGGTACGAGCATCGTATCGTCGCTGTCGATCAAGGCCCGATGCGTGCCATGGGCGGCATCCAGGTCCTGGCCGATGGCGGCATGGAAATGCTCGCTGATGCCCGCACCATCATCATCCCCGGCTGGCGCGACCGCAGCGCCGCGGTGCCAGCGGAACTGGTCGCCGCCCTGCGCCAGGCCCATGCGCGGGGGGCCCGGTTGCTGTCGATCTGCTCCGGTGTTTTCGTCCTCGCCGCCACCGGGTTGCTCGACGGGCGCGGCGCGACCACGCACTGGCGCTATACCTCGGAACTGGCCGAGCGTTTTCCCGGCATCCTGGTGGACCCGGACGTGCTGTATGTCGATTCCGGCCAGTTGATCACCTCCGCCGGCAGCGCGGCGGGCATCGATGCCTGCCTGCATCTGGTGGCACGGGATTTCGGCACCCAGGTGGCTAACTCCGTGGCGCGACGCCTGGTCATGTCGCCGCAACGCAGCGGTGGCCAGGCGCAATTCATTCCGACACCGGTCAGTCCTACACCGCGCAGCGATCTTTCCCGCGTCATGCAGTGGGCCCGTGAGCGTCTGCACGAGCCGCTGGAAGTGCGCGACCTGGCCAGCGAAGCCGCCATGAGCGAACGCACCTTCCTGCGCCGCTTCACCGAGGCCAGTGGGCAGTCACCGAAAACCTGGTTGCAGCACGAACGCCTGGGCCGCGCCCGCGAACTGCTGGAAAGCAGCGACCAGAACACCGAGCAGATTGCCGAACGTTGTGGTTATCGCTCGGTGGAAAGCTTCCGGGTGGCGTTTCGCACGGTGGTTGGTGTGCCGCCGTCGGTGTATCGGGAGCGGTTTGGGCGTGGGGGCAGTGCTGGTTTTTGAGGTGTTCTCGAGGGCCTCTTCGCGAGCAAGCCCGCTCCCACATTTGAAATGCAGTTCCCTGTGGGAGCGGGCTTGCTCGCGAAGGCGTCAGCCCGGTCACCGACTAATCAAGGCTTGCGCAGCAGATAGGTATCCATGATCCAGCCATTGGCCAGCCGCGCAGCCTTGCGCACCCGTTCGATTTCATCCGCCACATCCTTGAGCTTGCCACTGATCAGGATTTCGTCCGGCGTCCCCAAATAGGCGCCCCAGTAAATCTCGGTGTCCTGATCCACCACCTGACGGTAAGCATCCTGAGCATCGAGCATCACCACCAGGCTCTCGGCATCGCTCACCTGCCCCGCCGCCAAACGCCGGCCTGTGGTGATTTCAACCGAGCGGCCAATCTGGTTGAGCGGCACCTTGTGTTGTGCCGCCAATGCCTGGACGCTGGTAATGCCGGGAATGACCTCGAACTCGAACGCGCAGGCGCCCGAGGCCTGGATCGCCTGAAGAATACGAAGGGTGCTGTCGTACAGCGCCGGATCGCCCCACACCAGAAAACCACCGCACTGGCCGTCGGATAATTCCTCGCTGATCAGCCGTTCGAAGGTCTGCTGCTTGGCCAGGTTCAGGTCGTCGACACTGGTCCTGTAGTCCAGCTCACCGCGCTCGCGCTCCGGGCTGTGGGCTTCGACAAAACGGTAGTCGGGGTCGCTGATGTAGCGCTCGCAGATTTCGCGCCGCAGATCGATGAGCTTGTCCTTGCTCTCACCCTTGTCCATGAGAAAAAAAACATCGACCTGATTCAGCGCCTTGACCGCCTGCATCGTGATGTAGTCGGGATTGCCGGCACCGATGCCGATAACCAGGAGTTTTTTCATCACCGCAGGTCCTCGGGGTCAGTGCCTGTCAACCGCAGCCGCCAGCGACCATGGAACCGCAACTCGACGGCCGACAGGGGTTCGACGTCGATCAGGCTGGACGACGCCCCCTGCAACACGTGCGTCAGCGCGGCGCGGATGACAAAGGGATGGGTAATGGCAACGATGTGCCCTGGCGTCGATTGCAACGCGGTCAACCACGCGCCGATCCGCTCCTCCAATTGCAGCAGCGACTCGCCACCGTGGGGCGCCGAAGCCGGGTCCACCAACCAATGCTGGAGTTCCTCGGCTGCAGTCTTTTGTAGCTCACTGATGCGCACACCGCCCCAACACCCGAAATCGCAGTCCTTCAGCGCATCGACAACCTCCGCTGCGCTGCCGAAAAGCCCGGCGGTTTGCCGGGTGCGCAATTCCGGGCCACAAGCAAGCCGTGGAGTACCCTCGAACTGATGGCAACGGGAAAGCCTGAGCGCTTGCCAATCCATCTCCAGAGGCTCGTCCAACGGAAAACGCGCCAATTTCTGTGCGACGGTTCGAGCGTGGCAAATCAGGGTTAAACGGGTTGCCTGCACCAGGAATCACTCTATGGATGGAAAGGAACGCTGACCACAGGTGAGCGCCATTGCGCAATTGTGCCGCAAGAAAGCAGGCCCCGGGGGTAATGCCAGTCAGTTAAGCTGACTGGCATTTTTATTTTTGATCGGATACTTCGGGGATTTGAGCCTGATGGCCCGGGGGTAAATGCGCTCCGCCCGTCGATGAGGCAGTACATACTGCGGGGCTGAG
>NZ_JAHBDR010000106.1:0-21874 GCF_019956575.1 Pseudomonas sp. A-R-19 | reverse complement strand
AACAACTTCAACCACTTGCGCTTCAGATCTCTCATCAGCGGGAGGCGAATTCTACAGCGTTACACGCTGCTGTCAACACCTCTTTTTCAACTTCCTTTTGGCTTCGATGAACTGAAGCAACCTGCTGTCGAAAACTTCGTAACTCGTTGTTTACCAAGGAATTTTCCGTTTCGACTGCACCGGAAGTGGGGCGAATTATAGAGATCTGAAATCTGCCGTCAAGCACTGATTTAGGTTTTCTATCAATAAGCTGCAGAAAGCAGCAAAACACCCCAAAGGAAGCCTATATAGAGGAGCAGAACGCCCCCTCTATATAGAAGAGCTTCCTCATAGGCAGCCACACCCCATGTCATAGCCAAAAACAAAAAAGCACCCAAGGTGCTTTTTTGTGATCGCTATCAGCTGGACAAGGCCGCCACCCTCGCCCGCGCCGTGTGCAGCTTTTTATAGCTGTCGATCAGGCGAAGGTGCCTGTCGAGCCCCTCCAGCTTCATGCTCGTCGGTGTCAGACCGTAGAAACGAACACTGCCATCCACCGACCCAATCGCCGCGTCCATCCGCTCATTACCGAACATCCGGCGGAAGTTGACCTCGTAGTCGCTCAGCTCCAGATCGTCGTCCAGCTGCATTTCCAGCACGACGTTCACCGCTTGATAAAACAAGCCACGCTCGACGGTGTTGTCGTTGTATTGCAAGAAGGCTTCCACCAGATCCTTGGCCTGGTCAAACTTCTGCAAGGCGAGATAAATCAGCAGCCGCAGCTCCAGGATCGTCAACTTGCCCCAAGGAGTGTTGTCGTCGAACTCGATGCCGATCAAGGTGGTGATGTCGGTGTAATCATCCAGCTCGCTGTTTTCCAAACCCTTGGCCAGCGTTCTCAGGCCGACTTTGCTCAGGCTGTGCAGGTTGAGGATGTCGGCGCGGAACTGCAGCGCCTTGTTGGTGTTATCCCAGATCAAATCTTCTACCGGATAAATTTCCGAGTAATCCGGCACCAGAATGCGGCAGGCCTTGGCGCCAATGTGCTCATAGACCGCCATGTACACTTCTTTGCCCATGTCTTCGAGAATGCCGAACAAGGTCGCGGCCTCTTCGACATTGGAGTTTTCGCCTTGACCGGAGAAATCCCACTCAACGAATTCGAAATCCGGCTTGGCACTGAAGAAGCGCCACGAGACCACACCACTGGAGTCGATAAAGTGCTCGACGAAGTTGTTCGGCTCAGTCACCGCCTGACCTTCGAAGGTCGGCTGAGGCAGATCATTCAGACCTTCAAAACTGCGACCTTGCAGCAGTTCCGTCAGGCTGCGCTCCAGCGCCACTTCCAGGCTTGGGTGCGCGCCGAACGAGGCAAACACGCCACCGGTACGCGGGTTCATCAAGGTCACGCACATCACCGGGAACTCCCCACCCAGCGACGCATCCTTGACCAGCACCGGGAAGCCCTGCTCTTCCAGGCCCTGGATACCGGCCAGAATCCCCGGGTACTTCGCCAGTACTTCCTGCGGCACATCCGGCAGGGCCATTTCGCCTTCGAGGATTTCGCGCTTGACCGCACGCTCGAAAATCTCCGACAGGCACTGCACCTGGGCTTCGGCCAGCGTGTTGCCAGCGCTCATACCATTGCTCAGGAACAGGTTTTCGATCAGGTTGGACGGAAAGTACACCACCTCATTGTCCGACTGGCGCACAAACGGCAGCGAACAAATACCGCGCTGGGTGTTGCCGGAGTTGGTGTCGTACAGATGCGAGCCACGCAACTCGCCATCCCGGTCGTAAACCTTCAGGCAGTAATCGTCGAGGATTTCAGTCGGCAGTTCGTCCTTCGGGCCCGGCTTGAACCAGCGCTCGTCCGGGTAATGCACAAACGCCGCGTTGGCGATGTCCTCGCCCCAGAACTGATCGTTATAGAAGAAGTTGCAGTTGAGCCGCTCGATGAACTCGCCCAGTGCCGATGCCAGCGCGCCTTCCTTGGTCGCGCCTTTACCGTTGGTAAAACACATCGGCGAGTGCGCATCGCGAATATGCAGCGACCACACATTGGGAACGATATTGCGCCACGAGGCGATTTCAATCTTCATGCCCAGGTCGGCGAGGATGCCCGACATGTTGGCGATGGTTTGCTCCAGCGGCAGGTCCTTGCCCACAATGTAGGTGCCCGCTTCACTTGTCGAATGCGGCATCAGTAACGCCTGGGCATCGACGTCGAGGTTTTCGACCTCTTCAATCACAAACTCAGGCCCGGTTTGCACCACCTTCTTTACCGTGCAACGGTCGATGGAGCGCAAGATCCCCTGGCGGTCCTTGGCGGAGATGTCCGCCGGCAATTCGACCTGAATCTTGAAAATCTGGTTGTAGCGGTTTTCCGGGTCAACAATGTTGTTCTGCGACAGACGGATATTTTCGGTGGGGATATTGCGAGTCTCGCAATACAGCTTCACGAAGTACGCCGCGCACAACGCCGACGAAGCCAGGAAGTAATCGAACGGTCCAGGCGCCGAGCCATCGCCTTTGTAGCGAATGGGTTGATCGGCAATCACCGTGAAGTCGTCGAACTTGGCTTCAAGTCGAAGGTTGTCGAGAAAGTTGACCTTGATTTCCATGTGCGATTACCAGAATAACGAGCTATACGATTTGGCCGCCATTATCCGGTTTTTCAGCACTGACCGTTAACTTTCCACTATTTATCGATCAACGCGACACCGCGCTCCTCAAGCAAGCGCACAAACATCGTCAGGCTCTGCGACACCGTTCCCCTACGCCACACCAGCCAGGTGCGCAGATAGCGGAACGACTCCGACAACGGCCAAACGCTGACCGTCGTGCATCCCGGCATGCTTTCGAGCATGCTGCGGGGCATCAGCGCCAGGCCGGCACCGGCGCTGACGCAGGCCAGCATGCCGTGATAGGACTCCATTTCGAAAATCTTGCCCGGCACCGCCGCGCCATTGGCGAACCAGCTCTCGAAATGATGGCGATAGGAGCAGTTGGAGCGGAAGGCATAGATGTTTTCGCCATTCACATCCTTGGCCCGATGAATCGGCTCATGGTTGAGCGGTGCGATCAGGACCATTTCCTCTTCGAAAGCAGGCACGCCTTCCAGTGCCGGATGCAGCACCGGACCATCGACGAATGCCGCGGCCAGCCGCCCCGACAGCACCCCGTCGATCATGGTTCCGGAGGGACCGGTGGACAGGTCCAGCTCGACCTTGGCGTGCTTCTGGTTGTAGGCGGCCAATAGCTCTGGAATACGAACCGCGGCAGTACTTTCCAGGGAACCCAGGGCGAAGGCGCCCTGCGGCTCTTCACCCGCCACTGTCGCGCGCGCCTCCTGAACCAGGTCGAGAATACGTCGAGCGTAATCCAGAAAACTCCAGCCGGCCGGCGACAAGCGCAGGCGACTCTTCTCGCGAATAAACAGGTCCACCCCCAAGTCCAGCTCAAGCTGCTTGATTCGGGTCGTCAGATTCGAAGGCACCCGGTGGATATGCTGGGCGGCTACGCTGATGCTGCCGTGCTCGGCGACAGCCTTGAAAATTTCGAGCTGAACCAGATCCAAGTCATTCTCCAAACGTGAACGCTATGCTCAGTATTATTCAGTTTCCATAAAACATATACCCCCCTAACCTGAGCACATTCCCACCTAGCAGGACGGTGCCATGACCAACGTTTCCAGCCTTACCCATGCCATTTCGATCAACCCGACCACTGGCGAACAGATCGGCCAGTACCCTTTCGACTCCGATTCGGCATTGCAGGCCGCACTGACGCGGGCCGCAAGCGGGTTTCGAGCCTGGCGCAGCAAACCGGTTAAACAACGCGCGCAGCTTTTGATCAACCTCGGCCAAGCCTTGCGCAACAATGCCGAGGCCATGGCCAACATGATCACCCTGGAAATGGGCAAGCCGATTACCCAGGCCCGTGGCGAAATTGAAAAATGTGCCCAGCTCTGCGAGTGGTACGCCGAACACGGTCCCGCCATGCTGAGCCCGGAACCGACCCAGGTTGAAGGCGGCAAGGCACGCATTGAGTATCGCCCGCTCGGCCCGATTCTCGCCGTCATGCCGTGGAACTTCCCCATCTGGCAAGTCCTGCGCGGCGCGGTCCCCACCTTGCTCGCCGGCAATACCTTCGTGCTCAAGCACGCGCCAAACGTCATGGGCAGCGCCTACCTGCTGCTGGATGCCATCAAGCAGGCGGACTTTCCTGAAGGCGTTTTCGAAGTCATCAACGTCACCCCGGAAGGTGTATCCAAGGCGATCGCCGATCCACGCATCGCGGCTGTCACCCTCACCGGTAGCGTTCGTGCGGGCATGGCCATTGGTGCCCAGGCCGGAGCAGCACTGAAGAAATGCGTATTGGAACTGGGTGGCTCCGACCCATTCATCGTGCTCGACGACGCAGACCTCGATGAGGCGGTAAAAGCCGCCGTGATCGGGCGCTATCAAAACACCGGACAAGTCTGCGCCGCCGCCAAACGCCTAATTGTCGAGCAAGGCGTTGTCGAGGAATTCACTCGCAAGTTCGTCGAGGCTACCCAACGACTGGTTGTCGGTGATCCACTCGCCACCACCACTTACATCGGCCCGATGGCTCGCTTCGACCTGCGTGACGAACTGGATCAACAGGTGCGCGACACTCTGGAAGAAGGCGCGACGTTGCTGATGGGTGGAAAGAAGGCTGAAGGCCCCGGCAACTACTATGAACCCACCGTGCTCGGCGATGTGACGGATCAGATGACATCATTCAAACAGGAATTGTTTGGTCCAGTGGCCTCAATCATCACGGCCCGCGACGCAGCCCATGCGCTGGAACTGGCCAATGACAGCGAGTTCGGTCTAACCGCCACGATCTACACGCGCAATAGCGAACTCGCCCAACAAATGGCCAACGAACTTGAAACCGGCGGCGTATTCATCAACGGTTATAGCGCCAGCGATCCGCGAGTCAGCTTCGGTGGCGTGAAGAAGAGCGGCTTTGGCCGTGAGCTCTCGCACTTCGGAGTGCGCGAATTCTGTAATGCACAGACCGTTTGGCTGGATCGGCGGTAAGGGCTGCGTAGATCACCGGGATTTTTCGTATCAGTGACCTGTTTTTCACGAAACGCTCACATAATGAAGCGCAGATTGAAGGGACAAAAGGATTTGACCCCGTATGAAAAGCCCGCCACCGAGCGGGCTTTTTGTTGCCTGCGACGCTTTCCTGCACAAGCGAGGTCGCACGCAACAATAGAGCCTGGAACGAGCAGTTTCTGCGGTTGCCCATACCACCGGTTTTCTGTCACACCTTCGTCACACCTATCAAGCACAATGCGATCAGCCAAAGGGATTTGGCCCATCTACAGAAAGCCCGGCCCAGCGCCGGGCTTTTTACTTTCTGGCCCAAGTTTCCCAAATCGGACAATTGATTCAGAGGTTCAATTCAACCCGCTCTGATGTTGCCCGGCAAATTGTCTGTGGAACCAGTCCGAGAGCATGGCCTTCTCGGAATAGAGCCTGTCACTTCTGCCGGCACGCCCCGGACGCTGGAGGTAGGACTGGTCCATGACCCTCGCGTCGGCCTGGCTCACGGTCTGGCCGTTTTGTTTGAGCACGTAATGCAGATCGATGCTCGGCCAGGTAATTTCACGCATGAAGCGCACTTCATAGGCATTCAGCCTCCAGGGTTCGTAGCGACCGGCCAGGTCGATGTTGCGAATTTCAATTTGCAGCTGCTGGTCGGCTGGCAGGTACCGCTCGCCAAGCTTCTGGATGTAGCTGCGCAGCTCTTTCATGACATAAGGATCGGCACCACGTTCATAGCCCGGACTGTCCAGGCTGGCGTCGGTGAATTTTTCGGGGTTCTTGAAGACGACTTCGACCGAAGACGCTGCGGTGGCAAGTGGCACCATAAACAGCGCGAGCAGTGCGATCGAGGTGCAGACGGTTGTTGAACGCATGACATCACCTCCGGGTGCAGCGCGTTTCTATGCCTGCTGCACCTTGTTCAGTTTACGCCTGAAGTGCATGCCCGCTGCGTGTGATTCGACCTGAACAGCCATGCCGGTAACTTGCGTGCCGTGAAACCGTTGGATTTTGTCGTGTCAGTCCTCTTGATCTATCTGATCCAGAAAATCAACGTCATCATCCTCTGCGTCTTCTTCGTCAAAAATTGCTTGAGCATCATCTTCGACCCATGACTCGTCATCATGGAACTCATGATCGAGCAGGTGATCGTGCTCGGGCTCGGGGATATCTCGTTCTTCGCTCATGACTTACCGAAACAAAATTGAAAGAACGGACTGTATATGCAGATCCTTTCCCTCAGTCAACGATCGCAAAACAACGACGCGCTCTCCGTTGAGCAGGCAGCAGATGCAGCACCTTGGTTGACAGTTGGTTTGCCGTCGCTAGTTTCGTGCCTGATTTTACTCAGTAAATGTGGTCGGGACGGAGTGATTCGAACACTCGCCCCTAGCACCCCGTGCAAGACAACACCTCGGAAACCCGCAAAATACAAGGCTCGCGCTTGGCGCTCTGTGCAACGATGCCCGAAGATGTGTCGCGGATCGGCCCCATGCCGGGACGAACACAAATACTCCACCACATTCGGTCACGGAGCATTTGTAGTTTTTTAAGCCACGCCATGACCGCACTCCCTGTCTGGTATGTCGCGGACCCTATCACCCCACTTGAACGAATCACGCCAGCCGGAGAGGCAGGCGTCTACTCGCCGCCCGACATCTCAAAATCATCGATTTTTTGAAATCACACCACTCATGTATTGATTTAAATCGCGAAAATCCTTAACGCTCCAAGAGTGTGGCAATAGCTTTACACCATTCTCTCGCAAAGTTCTTGGAATCAAATCTCCATTCGGACGGAGTATGATCGAAGACACAATAACACCAGGATAATCATTTAATCGTTTTTTGAAAGCAGAGGTTGTTAGATCAGGTGTAGGAGGATTGCTTTTATTAGCCAGTGGTCCTGTTCCCTTGATATCTATTCCGTGGCACATGGCACATCGCTGTAAATAGAGATTTTTTCCATTCACATTATCCGCGAAGGACAGTGATGTTTGAACTAGCGATAAAATCCCCAGCAAAGCGATGAATAATATTTCTACTCTCATTTTTCATGTGGCCTTGTTGCATAAACCAGCTCTGAATCGAGGGCAAAACCCCGAAGGTGCCACTGCAAAACTCAATTTTCTCGATAACTTTTGAACCGAGATTGTTCATTAGCGCTGCCTCCGTGGTCCGGAAGTCGCGTAACACAAAACCACTCCAACCAAGGAAAGCCAGCCCAAAACGCTCACCTCCCCGCGCCACCTGAATACACCCAGGAACCCGCCCAACTCTGGCCTAGCAATCCGTGCCTGGTAAAGAGCCAGAGTCAGGCAGGTGGTCAGATTCTAGCAGATTGGATCCAATCAAGCATTCAGACTTTTTACCAAATTGAGGTGGGACTGGGAATTCCCGGTACAGGAGCTTGGCACCAGCGTGCTCGAAGAGGAAAACTGGATGAAGTCCCGAAAAACTCCCCACCAATGAAAAAGCCCAACTGGTTAGAGTTGGGCTAAGTCATTGAAAAATATGGTCGGGACGGAGTGATTCGAACACTCTACCTCTACCAAAGGGCCCAGTAGATGATCCAGGGCGGGGGTACGATGCGCGCTCTTGCCCTTGCCTTGGATAGAACGTCCATGCGGGTGGGTCATGGGGCCAGCCGATAGGTGGACTGCACCAAACCCGAAGGAAAGCAGCGGCTGGATAACAGTTTCAAGTCAACATCCTGCTGAAGGCCCCCGAACAATGGCCTACCCGATCCGATCAGCACGGGAACGGTGGTGATCACCATATCGGCGACCAATCCATCGCGCAGGAATGATTGCACCAACTGCCCGCCATCGACATAGACCCGACGCATGCCTTGCCTCGCCAGTTCCTCCATCAAGTCCCTAGGTGCTTGGTTGGAAAAACGCAGCTTGCCCTTCAGCGCTTCGGGCACCGGCGAGTCGGCCAGTTGCTCAGACAGCACCACCACGGGCCGGTCGTAGAACCATGTGTCGAAGGTCAGCACCTTCTCATAGGTTCCCCGCCCCATCACGATTACATCCTTGTCGGCGATGAAATCTGAGTAGCCATGATCCTCGGTCTGATCATCGCGCTGCAAAAGCCAGTCGATGTCGCCATCGGGTCGGGCGATAAAGCCATCCAGACTGGTGGCGATGAAAACATGTGCAGTGGTCATCAGATGCCCTTATTTATAAAGTGTGTGTCAATACATGATCATAAGCCGAATAAGGCTCGCCTTCGTTTGCTACCGCTCATAGGTACGGCCCTCAAAGAGGAGCAACACCCTTATGGGTTTGGGGTTTCATCAAACCCAGGGCAATTCACAATCTCCCAGGATAGTGGCAAGGCCAAGACAAAACCGCTTCCATGAACTCCGAGACAGCCTAGAGCGCCGTTGCGGTCGTTGAACTCCAATCTCGACGCTGAATGTCCGATGCGATGCACCCGAGTCTCTCTGGTAACAGCCGACAATGGGTCAATTGCAGATTTTGCTGACTGGCAGCAATCGGCCCAGCGCGTGTAAAAACGCTCACGGGCTCATTGAATTGGAACATCGACGTTCGTTGGTTGAGCGATCGCCCGGTCGAAGCCACGAATTGCATCAGTCGCGACCTGGAACACGTCAGTGCTGTTTTACAGCCTTTTGGATTGATCGAACCCGCTTTTTCCAGGTCGAGAATGAGAACTATGGAGTTTGTGGCAGCAACCTCGACATAACCCATCGGCTACATGGTTCAAAACCGTAGCCATTCTCTAGTGTCAGGATGCTGAATCGAGATACATAGCTACCATCACTGCGGTTACTCACTTGTAACGCTCACAGATTGCAGCCAATCGACAAACGCCCTCAAGTGGACTGGCTTGTCGGCATCGAGCGGCACTAACGCGTAGAAGGTCGAGCCCAGCGACGGCGTGGTGCCCTCCTTCACCAATCCGAACAATCTGTCGATCGTGACCGGCGCCCCACCCTCCGTTCACGGCATCTGCGGCAACTTCTTTTTTGACCAGGACACGCAGGAAGAAGTGTTGATGAACGACGCGAAGTACCTTCGCGCGCCAACCATCCTTGCCGAGATGGCCAGGGCCGGCCAGTTGGTCGCCGTGGTGACCGCGAAGGACAAACTGCGCAACCTGCTGGGGCATCAGCTCAACGGCATCTGCTTTTCGGCGGAAAAAGCCGATCAGGCGAACCTGGAGGAACACGACGTCGAGAACATCCTCGCACGGATCGGCATGCCGGTGCCTTCGGTGTACAGCGCTGAGCTTTCAGAGTTCGTGTTCGCCGCCGGGCTCTCATTGCTGACGAAGAGCGCCCCGACTTCATGTACCTGTCCACCACCGATTATGTACAGCACAAGCATGCGCCGGGCACCCCGGAGGCCAATGCGTTCTACGCCATGATGGACAACTACTTCAAGCGTTACCACGAGGCAGGCACGATCGTGGCGATTACCGCGGATCACGGTATGAACGCCAAGACCGATGCGATAGGCCGCCCCAATATCCTGTTTTTGCAAGACCTGCTCGACGCCCGCTACGGCGCGCAGCACACCCGGGTATTACTGCCGATCACCGCCCCCTATGTAGTGCACCACGGTGCTCTGGGATCCTACGCCACCGTGTACTTGCGCGATGCGGTACCACAGCGCGATGCCATCGATTTTCTCACCGGCATGGCGGGTGTCGAGGCGGTTCTGACGCGTACCCAGGCCAGCCAGCGTTTCGAACTCCCGGAAGACCGGATTGGCGATCCCGTGGTTATTGCAGAACGCTTGACGGTGATGGGGACTTCGGCCGACAAACACGACTTGTCCGGATTGACGGTGCCCTTGCGTTCACACGGCGGTGTATCCGAGCAAAAAGTGCCCCTCATTTTCAATCGCAAACTAGCCAGCCTCGATAACCCTGGTCGCCTGCGTAACTTCGACATTATCGATATCGCGCTCAACCAACTCGCCTGATGCAAAAACTCAGTAGCGCAGCGAAGACTGCGCGCGCCCTTTCGCTTAATCCAAATACTGGTTAGCGCAGCCAAAGGCTGCTCACCGTTTTCTCGGGCTGGACTGGAAGACGTCGTCAACGCTGATTGACCCGAAGTGGGTCACGGTCGCACTGCCCGACTCGACCGGTAGTACGTCGATCATTTTTCCGACGGTAGCGGGACTCTGTGCGGCGAGCGCAGTATTGTCGTTACTGATTAAGCGCTGACCATGTTAGTGCACGGATCGTAACGCGGTGCATTCAATTGCGACCATGATCTCGGAAAATGAAAATCCACCGCATGCCTGTTTATAAAAGCCCCGAGAGTTTACGTAATGCTGTTCACTTTACGTTGGAGGGCTCCAGGTGGATATTTGGATTAGGTGTATATCCATTCCTGCGGTAACGGCCACCTATGGTTTTGCTCTTACAGCGAGTCACTTGGAAAAGCCTGCGCAGAACCTCCACTCGGCCTCTCGATATAGGGCAAGAAAATCAAAAAGCCAAAGCCAAAGCGAGGCGGCCTGACAGCCGACCTGATTGTAGGTCTGTGCGCGATCCAATTGTAGGAGCGCGCCTGCTCCGGGCGGCGTTCCGACGATGGACTTCCAGACAACGCAGTCATCCAGACAGGGCGCTTTATCGTTGGCGACCATCGCGAGCAAGCTCGCTCCTACAGGGAAACGTGTTCACTAGAAACAGGTCGGCTGTCAGGCCGCCTCGCTTTGCTTTTGATCGTGGCGCCCCGTTAAACCACGATGGCCGAACGCAGGCATTGCGTAGTGGGTAAACCGGCAGGACGCCGGTTTAGCCGCGCTGGGCCATGGATGGCCCAGCGCGGCGACCCACGGAGCAATGCCGGAGAGAGGGCATGCCGAGCCTAGGCGAGGCACCGAGTGGTGGGGCAAGAGCCTTTTGGTTCCTTTTTGGCGTTTGAAAAAGGGACTCGCCGTAAGGGCGAAACCATAAGTGGCCGTTACCGCAGCAATGGATATCCCCCCAAGCCAGTTTTTAACAACCCCATGCTTAAGTGAACAGCATTGCGAGAGTTTACGGGGCTTTTACGACACGTGATTTACATGAACGTGTAGGTGTAGTTAAAGATCAGACGGGTTTGGTCGGTGTTACGAACCGAGCCTGAATCGTCACCGCGGTAGACGCCGTGACGCAGGGACGCACCAAAGTTTTTCAGCGGACCACTCTGTACAACGTAGTCGAAGCGCATGTCGCGCTCCCACTCCGAGTGATCGCTACCATTACCCACATCCTTAATATCATCGCCATGCAAATACGCGACGCTGGCTTTCAAGCCTGGAACGCCAACAGGAGCGAAATCAAAGGTGTATTGGCCGAAAGTGGTGTTTTCTCCGGCACGGGCGAACTGGTTGATCATGCTATCGGTGAACAGATAAAAACTGGATCCCCCCTCCCCTTCATTGCGTCCACGGCTATCAGTGATGCTCCCATTGTTTACCCAAACGAACCCGCCATCGTCGCTCACGCGCTGATGGCCGAGCATCAACGAGTGACCGCCAAGGGTATAGGTGAACATGGCGCTCCAGGTCTTGTTGTCGACCTCGCCCGCATTTTTCGCGTATCCGCTGTTGTTGTTGAAACGGTAGCCCGCATCTCCATTCTTGCCATCGGAACTGCTATCGAAGTAGCGCAGGTCAGTTTTGAAACTTTGGCCATCGCCTATCGGCAAGACGTGTATGAGGCCAAGGAACGTTTGCTTGTAAAAGTCTTCAAGTTGCGAATGATATGCCTGAACGGTCAAATCCTTGGTGACTTTCCAGTCCGCGCCACCGAACTGGAAACTGTTGGAATCTTGCGTTGCCCCGGCTACTGAGAGCCCAGCCCAGTTGCTGGATGCACGGCCAGCTGCCTGAGTGATCTTGCCGACATTTAGCGTCACGTTGTTGAACTCTTTTGAGGTCAGCATGCCGCCTTGAAAAGTTTGAGGCAGCACTCGACCGTCATTGGCAACGAGGATCGGCAAGTTAGGTTGTAGCGCGCTGCCCACCTTCAGCTCGGTTTTGGATAATCTGGCCTTGACGTTGGCGCCTCCACGGCTCCACGTTTTTTCAGCGGAACCATCAGAGTCGCTTGGAGAAAAGGTGTTGTTGTCAGGGTGGTGGCCCTTACCTCCGTCCAGATGGATACCCACGAGCGCTTGAGCATCGACGCCAAGGCCAACGGTGCCTTGGGTGTAGCCGGAAGCGTAGTTAAATAGCAGACCTTCGGCAGCTTCTTTCTGATCTGCACCACCAACGCGGTTGTCGTTGTTGAAATACATGGTGCGCGAGCTGACGCTTGCCTTGCTACCAGAGATGAAGCCTTCGGGTGCGGCTTCGCCAGCATAGACACCAAATGAGGAGATACTGGCCAGCGCCACGGCAGCCGACAGGGTTTGCTTGTACATTTTGTGCTCCAGGTTTTTTTATTATGAAAAGCTCGGCTTCACGAAAACGCTACGCAATGAAGAACCGTATCGTTTTCGATCAACAGCGCATTTTGGTTGCTGGATCGGCAACTACTACTGCAAGTACTAGTTCGTGTTTTTGACGCAAACTTAAACAGATAAATTCAAAATCTGACGACGAAACAGGCGAATGACTTGAACATATTAATTGTCAGGATAGTCATTCGAGACGCCTCTTTCTGGATCTCTCCTTCGTCTTTCAAGTTCAAACGGCTGGACTGAAATCCCCAATAGCTTTTAAACAAATTGCCAGTCTGCCGACTCTTCCGCTCATGGGATTTCCCATGGTTTAGATTGCTCGGGTAGCTACTTGCCCGGCTTGATGCGCAAGCCAGACAAGTAGCAAAAAGCTCAAGACACTCAGCAGGCTTGAGGCAGCTCACCGCGTGCCAGGCGTTGGTTGATGTCTTCGATCACGGCGGGGAGTTCGACGATAGTGTCGATCACGTAGTGGGGACGCGAGTCTTCGAATATCTTGATGATCCGCGCACGCTCTTCCGCCAGTACTGCCGCCGACAAGTTTTTGTATTCGTCATAGGTCAGACCCAGAGCGTTGCCAGAGCAGGTCAGTGCGACGGTCCACATGCCAGCGCTGCGACCCTCGAGGATGCCTGGCCAGGTGTCATCGACTTTCACACAGGCAGCCACGTCGCTGATCCCCAGGGCAATCACGTTCGCCAAGGCCTGGGCTGGGTACGGACGGCCATTAGGCACTTCGTCAGTGGCCACGACGTGATCGGTTACGTAGCCGTTCTGCCGGGCCAACTCGACCACTTTCTCCATCACCACCGCCGGATAACCGGAGCAGGAACCAATTTTCAAGCCTTTATCGCGCAGGGTCGCAATGGCTTCTAAAGCACCCGGAATCAGCGCCGAATGCAAGGCGATTTTTTCAATCTGCAGAGGCATGAAACGTTCGTAGAGCGCGGTGACATCGTCATCGGTCGGCAGGCGATCAAAGGCGGCGCGGTAGCGTTCAGCAATCTGCGGTTGATCGCACAATGTGCGGATGTGGTCCCACTTGCCCATGCCCATCGGGCCACGCGCTTCCTCGAGGGAGACTGCAACGCCGAATTCGCCAAAGGCTTCGACGAAGATTTGAGTGGGCGCGAAAGAGCCGAAGTCAACGACAGTGCCCGCCCAGTCCAGGACCACAGCTTGTACTTGGGAAGGTTGTTTGTATTGCATGGTGAATCTCCGTTCGAGGAATGAGTGGGAGCGTCCCTCCAACTGCGGGAGGGTGATTTCGTGGCTTCTTCTTTAAATAAACTAATGCGGCGCCAAGTAGGGCGTCATGCTGAAGTTAAGTAGTTCGGCAATCAGCGGCCGTGCACGGTGTATATCCAAACAGCAAAGGTAGTATTCAATGTGGAAGGGATGATCGGCAAAGATTATTGGACGGGTGCCAGGCGTCCCAACGTATTCGACCTCCGAGACAAATCCAATACCCATATTCTGCGAGATGGCGTGCACGATAGCTTCACGGCTGTTCAGTTGCATTACGCAATTGAGTTCGACATCAAGTTTCCTGCATCCTTCTTCAACGAGTTGGCGCGTTCGAGAGCTCCCTTCACGCAGAACAAGTTTTTCGCCGCCGATCTGATTAACGGTAACTTCACATTGCTGCACCCAGGGATGATCTTCGGGGACAACGGCAATAATAGGGTAGCGTCGATACAAGTGAGTGTATAGACGCTGATCGAACTCCGAGTGAGCCAGGATTGCAACATCAATGTCAAAGTTGTATAGCCGCTCCAACGTCGTACTTTCGGTATTGAAGAATGTTTTCAGTTCGATGTCGGGATAGTGATGCATCAATGCATAAATTATGTTCATTGCGATTGGGGGAGATACAGCACCCACTCGCAGTGAGCCCTTCCTGAGATTGCCAGGGCTAACCCTCGGTTGCACGGTTTCATCCTCTTGATCGAAAAGACCTCGAGTTATTGCAAACAGTTGACGTCCTATGGAACTCAATTCGAAGGAGCGCCCGCGACGATGAAATAGCTCCACTGAAAAACTCTTCTCTAAAGCGTTCACCTGTTCAAACACAATCGGTCGGCGAACGCTCAGATATTCAGCCGCAAGCGCATAACTGCCTGTTCTTGCAACCGTATGAAAAGAACGGAACCATTCGTAGTACTGGTACATAGAAAAGTCCTGATTCTTATTTTCTGGCATTTAAACCGTGCAACTCAGACAGAGCATTAACGCCTGATAAACAGCGCGACCGTGGCACTGCACAGACAGGCAGCGGTGACCACGATGAAGATCAACGAGGTATTGCCGGTGGCGTCGAGCATGCCGCCGATCAGGGGCTCCGCCAGGCCAGCGAACAGATAGGACGCGAAGTTCATGACGCCGGTGGCCGTACCCGCCCGCTTGGCGCCAACCAGGTCTGGGCACAGTGCCCAAAAGCTCGACGCCGGGCCGTAGACGAAAAAGCCACAGAGGAACAATGCCACCAGGCCGAGGGCGCTGTGAGGCGCAAGGGTCCACATCCACAGACTGGTGCCCGCACCAAGGAACATGTAGAGCATGATCGCCAGGTAGCGTTTGGAACCGAACAGTTTGTCCGAAATCCAGCCATTACTGAGCGCACCGATGGCCATGCCCACCGGCAGCGCTACGGTAATCCACTTTGGATCGACCAGGCTGTCGCCGCTTTTCCAGTTGGCGCCCAGAAAGTGCACCGGTACCCAGACGATCAGGCCATAGCGAGCCGCGTTCTGGAAACCCAGAGACACAGCGGCGATGATCAAGCGGGCATTCTTCAGCACCGCTTTATAGCGTTGCGCCGAGGTTTCAACTTCACCGTGTGCCACTTCGTGGTTTTTGTCGTCGGCATTGGCCACACCGGTATCGGCGAGAGGCTCAAAGCCCAAATCCTGCGGACGTTCACGGGCTACCAGGTAGAAGATGATGCCGCCCGCCAGCATCAGCAGCACTGGCAAACGGAAGATCCAACGCCATTCCAACTGGAAGACTTCGAGCACGACGATTGAGGTCACATAGGACAGGACCGAGGCGCAACCCGCGGCAAACACATACAAGCCATACACCTTGCCGCGCTCGCCCGCACTCCACCAATTGGAGAGGAGTCGACTACCCGGTGCCCAACCCAAGGCCTGGAAGTAGCCGTTGATACCCCAAGGCAGGATCAGCGCGGCAAAGCCGCTGGCGAAGCTGGTCACCCAGTTGGCGACGCAGGACAACACGGCACCGGCGGTCATGATGCGCCGACCACCGTACTTGTCCGCGAGGTTGCCGTTGATGGCCTGGCCAATGGCGTAGGCCCAGAGCATGGCCGCCGATGCCCAACCAAGGTGTTCCTTGGTAAAGCCAAACTCGGCCTGAATGCCCGGAATGGCAAAACCAAATGTCTGCCGACCGGTGTAGAAAAATAGATAACAGAACATGGCCGCCAGCAGCATGCGCCATTGGGCGACCCGGAACGAGGGGGTAGAGGTTGCTAAACCTGGCATGGTTTGGGCACGATTCATGATCTTTTCCTTATTATTGTTCGTTCCCCCCGAGCGAGTCGGAGGGTGCACTTTATGTAGGTGCAGTCGGAAATCGCCGCGGCCCGACACGCCGCAGCAGTGCTTGGCTGTAGGGGTTACGCTGCTTGAGAGCCGATGAAGTTCTTGCCGCGTGCACCTTGCATGGCAAAATTAATCATCTCTTGCGCTTCGCCCGCCGTGACGCCGTAGTCGGCAAACTCCGTTTTCACCCCCAGGCTGTGCAGAAACTCGCGCAGCTGCGCCTGTGCCTTGGGCAGATCGTTGCCGAAAATGCGTTGCAGCGTGCGGTCGCGCGCTTCGTCATGGCCCCACGCCAAACCCAGGACCAGCGGCAAGGTAAAGGAGCAAGCGATGCCATGGGGCAGGCCGTGGCGCAGAGTCATTTCGTAGGAAATGGAATGGGCCAGGGCCGTCTTGGTGTTGGAAAAAGCCATCCCGGCTTTGAGAGCGGCCAAGGCCATCCGCGAACGCAGCTCCTTGTTACTCAGGTCATGACGCAGCAGCGGCAGGCATTCCAGAATGTCCTCAATCGCGGAAACCGCGAAGGTGTCTGAAATCGGGTTGGCGTTGATGTTCCAGATGGATTCCAGCGCATGCGACAGGGCATCCAGACCGGTGGAAACGGTGACGCCAGCCGGTACGGTGAGCATCAGGTTGGGATCGACAATGGCGACTTTGGGCCAGGTGCAATCCAGGTGCAGGGAGTACTTTTTTTGGCCCTCGGTGTCCCAGATGGTGGCCCAAGGGGTCACTTCGCTACCGGTGCCTGCCGTGGTGGGGACCGCGATCAGTGCTTTGCTGCGGGCTGGGACAAAGGGCTTGCCCGTTGCCAGCAAGGCAAGCAATTCATCAAAGCTGCCCGACTCAGTGCCGACAATCAGCGCCTTCGCGGTGTCAATCGCACTGCCTCCGCCGACGGCGATGACCGTTTGGCAATCGCTTGCTTCCTGCCAGAAACGCTCATAAGTGTTGCGCAGTTGGGACACGTCGGGGTTGGGCTGCACGTCTTCAACGATGTACGTCAACCGATCGCCAAGTAGAAACTGAATACGCTCCACCAATCCCAGTCCACGCGCTTCGGGAAAAATCACAAGAGCGACGTTTTGGTCTTCGGTGAGAGCGACGAGTTCCAAAACGCTGTTCCAGCCGAAACGTGTATCAACTGGATTGTGGAAACGAGCAGTCATGACGACTCCTTTATTTTTGTTGTTAAAAGTAACGTCATACTCAACGCCACGTACTCATATCTCAAATCGTTTGATTGCAGGTCACAATCGACCCAGCCGATACCAGTTTGCAAGTTTGGCTGGCCACCCCGATACATGTAGCTTTTCCTTTTCGCTCCATAAACAGTACGTTTTATAAAAACCGAAAATAATTCGTTAAAGTTAAGAAAGAGTTGTTGGCAATAGATTGACAAGTTTTAGCCACAACTCGATCAACGGACAGCCTCACCCACGGAAAAGTATTAAAGAATTCCAGTAAGCAAGATCGATAGTTGAAGTCATTGGTCTTTGAGACCAGGACCAAACAACAAAACGCCCGGTAAATTACCGGGCGAAAGACTCGATGATGCCTGATGAATCAGGTTGCCTTCATCATCCTGTGCGTATCAATCAAATGCTGCACCACACTCGGATCGGCCAGGGTGGAGATATCACCCAACCCATCATATTCAGCCGTCGCAATCTTGCGCAGAATCCGCCGCATGATCTTGCCTGAACGGGTCTTCGGCAGCCCCGGTGCCCACTGGATGACATCCGGCGAAGCAATCGGACCGATCTCTTTACGCACCCAGTTTTTCAGTTCCAGGCGCAGTTGCTCGTTCGGCTCTTCACCATTTTTCAGGGTGACGTAGACATAAATGCCCTGCCCCTTGATGTCGTGCGGCACACCGACCACAGCGGCTTCGGCGACTTTCGGGTGCGCGACCATCGCGCTTTCGATCTCGGCGGTGCCCATGCGGTGGCCGGACACGTTGAGGACGTCGTCCACGCGACCGGTGATCCAGTAGTAACCATCGGCGTCGCGACGGGCGCCGTCACCGGTGAAGTACATGCCACGGAAGGTCTTGAAGTAAGTATCGACGAAGCGGTCATGGTCGCCAAACAGCGTACGCGCCTGGCCTGGCCACGAATCGAGAATCACCAGGTTGCCCTCGGCCTCGCCTTCGACGATGTTACCCAGGTTGTCCACCAGTGCCGGTACCACGCCGAAGAACGGACGCGCCGCAGAGCCTGGCTTGAGCGCATGCGCGCCCGGTAGCGGGCTCATCATGTTGCCGCCAGTTTCGGTCTGCCACCAGGTGTCGACGATCGGGCAGCGCGACTTGCCGACATTCTTGTAGTACCAGTCCCAGGCTTCCGGGTTGATCGGCTCGCCAACCGAACCGAGCAGGCGCAGGCTGCTGCCATCGGCACCTTCAACCGCAGCAGTACCCGAGGCCATCATGGCGCGGATCGCGGTCGGTGCGGTGTAGAGGATGTTGACCTTGTGCTTGTCGACGATCTTCGCCACCCGGGTGATGTCCGGGTAGTTCGGCACGCCTTCGAACAGCAGCGTGGTCGCGCCGTTGGCCAGCGGGCCATAGACGATGTAACTGTGGCCGGTGACCCAGCCAACGTCGGCGGTGCACCAGTAGATCTCACCCGGGCGGTAGTCGAACACGCGCTCGTGGGTCATGGCTGCATACAGCAGGTAGCCGCCAGTGGTGTGCTGCACGCCCTTCGGCTTGCCGGTGGAGCCGGAGGTGTAAAGGATGAACAGCGCTTCTTCGGCGCCCATCTCTTTCGGCGCGCACACGGTGCCGGCCACTTTCATCAGGTCTTCGTACCAGATGTCGCGATGCTGGTTCCACTTGATGTCGCCACCGGTGCGCTTGCACACGATGACTTTCTGGATGCTGCTGGTTTCCGGGTTGGTCAGTGCGTCGTCGACGTTGGCCTTGAGCGGGATTTTCTTGCCGGCACGAATGCCTTCGTCGGCGGTGATCACCACTTTGGATTTGCAGTCGATGATGCGACCGGCCAGGGCTTCTGGCGAGAAGCCGCCGAACACCACGGAGTGAATCGCGCCGATCCGGGTACAGGCCAGCATGGCGACCACGGCTTCGGGGATCATCGGCATATAGATAGTCACCACGTCGCCGCGGTGCACATCCTGGCCACGCAGGGCGTTGGCGAACTTGCAGACTTGCTCGTGCAGTTCGCGGTAGGTGATGTTGCGGCTTTCGGCAGGGTCATCGCCCTCCCAGATGATCGCCACTTGATCGCCGCGCTCGGCCAGATGACGGTCGAGGCAGTTGTAGGAAACGTTCAAGGTGCCGTCGGCGAACCATTTGATGTCGACATGGTGATCGTCGAAGGAGGTCTGTTTCACCGTGGTGAAAGGCTTGATCCAGTCGAGGCGCTTGGCTTGCTCGCGCCAGAAGCCGTCCGGGTTGACGACCGACTGCTGGTACATGGCCTTGTAGGTCGCCTCGTCGGTCAGCGTATTGGCCAGAACCTCGGGACGAACGGGATACAGGGAAGCCGCACTCATCTTTCTTACCTCGGTGGAATAGTTGTTTTTGTGATCTGTCACTGTCTGCAGCCTGAGCATTCGGGCAATTGCGAAACTCAAACCCTGAAGCGACTGAGAAGTTTGTCCTGCTGGCCGACATGGTCCACCATCGCCGAGCATTGACGAACCTGCTTGTCCGCACTGCCGGATACTTCAAGACTGATATCGCGGATGTTCGTCGTGTTGCGATTGATTTCCTCGGTCGTGGCGCTCTGTTCTTCAGCGGCGGCGGCAATCTGCAGGTTCATGTCATTGATGCGGTAAATGGCTTCACGTATGCGCTCGAGGGTGTCATTGGCTGCATTGGCATCGCCTGCCGTCTTGCTGGCAGTGTCGCGGCTTTGCTGCATTCGCACTTGAGCGTGCTTCACTCCCGTCTGCAGTTGCTCAATCATCAGGCGTATTTCCTGAGTGGATTGCTGGGTACGCGAGGCCAGTGAGCGCACCTCATCAGCCACCACAGCAAACCCGCGCCCCGATTCACCAGCGCGCGCCGCCTCGATGGCCGCATTGAGCGCGAGAAGATTGGTCTGGTCGGCGATGCTGGTAATGACCGCCACGATCGATTCGATGCTTTGACTGAGCGTGGACAACTCATTGATCGCATGACCGGTGTCGTCCATCTCCTCGGCCAAACGCTTGATCGCCCCCGTCGACTTGGAGACCAGGGCCACCCCGTCTGCTGTTTCCTCGCTGGCAACGATCGCTGCTTCAGCCGCGACTTGAGCGTTGCGTGCGACGTCCTCGGCGGTCGAGGCCATCTCGGTCATGGCGGTGGCCAGTTGATCCAGTTCCTGTAATTGAATCTGTACGCGGTTGGCGGCCTGATCCGCTTCGCATGACGTCGCCGCGGTGCTCTCGCGGACTTGTTGCGAGCTGTTTTTCACATCGCCAATGAGTGCTTTCAGGTTCTGCAGGAACTGGTTGAACTCACCGGCGACCAGTGCAATTTCATCATTGCCGACCACGGGTAGCTGACGGGTCAGGTCGCCTTCTCCGCGATTGATGTCTGCCAACGATTCCTTGAGTTGATCCAGGGGTCGGAGTAGCCGTCTGACCAGCAGCCCCAACACCAACAGGCTAAGCAATACACCCAGGCCCGTACCAATGACGGCACGCCAACTCAGGGTGTGGGCTGCGGCCATGACAATGTCCTGATCGAGCACTACACCAATGTACCAATCCATGCCCTTGAGCTGAGAAAGAGGGATGAAGGAAATCAGGAGTGTCTTTCCCTTTATCTGTACCTCCTGCAACTGACTGTGGAGTGGTGGCTGGGCACCGCCGAAAATTTCGCCGTAGGGCTTACCATTCAGATTGGCGTCCGGATGGGAAATAATATTGCCGTTTCGACTCATCAGAAATGCATAACCGGCCCCGCCAAAGTCCAACGTATTAATGGCGTCGGCAATCGTGTTCAGACGAATTTGTCCCCCAAACACACCGAGAAACTGGCCACCATCGCTGATTTTGGTGACGGCCGAGATCAGGATTTCGTCGGAAGTTGAAGCCTTATAGGGCTCGGTTAAAACCGACTGACTACCCGCCTTGCCGCTCGCATACCAAGGGCGCAAGCGTCCATCGTAGTCAGGACCGGGACTCCAGGGTGCGGAGTTCTTGATCGGTTTTCCATCTGACTGAAGGGCACCGAATACCAGTTCGAATTCGTTTTTCAGTATCGGTGAATCGATGATGCGTTGGGTGGCTTGCGAGCTGTACTGGCTGTCGATCGCCTGAGCCGCCAAGTCCATCAGCCGAAGTTTGGCGTTCAGCCAGTTTTCGATCTGTCGCGCCACTGCATTGCTCGATTCGGAGATACCTTCCTCGACTTGCGTGCGCAAAATAGAACGGACCTGACTGACCTGGACCAGCGACAGCAGACTGGTCGTCACGAACAGCACACAAGCAGCCACAAGGCTTACCTTGTAACGGATTTTCATCGACAGCTCCGCGCGGCGGGAAGGTTATTTTTTGTGTTTGAGACCGCCATCGCGAGCAAGCTCGCTCCTACAGGGTTTGCGTGATCCTGTAGGAGCCGGCTTGCTGGCGAATAGCCGTTACGCGATTAGAAGAAACCCAGCGGATTGATGTCGTAGCTCACCAGCAGGTTTTTGGTCTGCTGATAGTGGTCGAGCATCATCTTGTGGGTTTCACGGCCGACGCCGGACTTCTTGTACCCGCCGAACGCGGCGTGCGCCGGGTACAGGTGGTAGCAGTTGGTCCACACACGACCGGCCTTGATGGCGCGGCCCATGCGGTAGGCGCGGT